>JAGQTK010000002.1 GCA_020439065.1 Microthrixaceae bacterium | reverse complement strand
TGACCGTGGTGAGCACGGTGATCGCCACGATCTGGCATCTGGGGTCCGACGCCCGCTGACGCAGCGCGCGCCGTGGGGCAGGATCGCCCTATGAGTGCATTGGCAGTCTCCGCCGCCGACGACGAGAAGTTGCGTGGTCTGCGGCGCATGAAGCTGGTGGCCGTCGGGGCCCTGGTCGCTGCGGCGATCATCTACGTGATCGCGTTCGTGCTCGAGCGCGATGGCGTCGGCTGGGCCGGATATGTGCGCGCCGCGGCCGAAGCCGGCATGGTGGGTGCGCTGACCGACTGGTTCGCAGTCACTGCGTTGTTCAAGCGGCCGCTCGGTCTGCCCATCCCGCACACCGCGATCATCCCTACGCGCAAGAACGCGATCGGCCGCAACCTCGGGGACTTCGTCGAGACGAACTTCCTCTCGGCCGAGGTGGTGCGCGGCAAGCTCGAGACGGTCGAGATCGCGCGGCGCATCGGCGAATGGATGCGCCAGCCCGAGCACGCCGAACGGGTGACGGATGAGGCATCCAGAGCCGCCACCGGCGTGCTGCGCGCACTCGGCGACGACGATGTGCGCGAGCTGATCGAAGACCTCGCGCGCCGGCACCTGCTGGACCCTGAGTGGGGCCCACCCATCGGCGAGTGGGTGCAGCGGATCATCGAGGCGCAGGCGCACCACGGCGCCGTAGACCTCGCGGTCGACAACATCGTGGTGTGGCTGACGAACAACAAAGCCGTCTTCGATGGCCTCGTCTCGCGCCGCCTGCCGAGCTGGGTCCCCTCGCTCGCGCACCGGCTGGTCGACGACACCGTCTACCGCGAGGCGCTCGCCTTCGGGCGTGCGGTGCAGGCCGAGCCGGGGCATCCCGCCCGCGGCGCACTCGACGCGTATCTCACGCGCCTCGCCGATTCGCTGCAGCACGACCCGGCCATGATCGGGCGGCTCGAGGCTGCAAAGCTCGGCGTCTTCGACAGCCCGCGGGTGCGCGAGCTCGCGGCACGGGCGTGGGATGCCACGAAGCAGGCCCTGATCGATGCCCTCGAGACCCCCGGCAGCACGCTGCGGCGCCGCGTCACCGACGCCGTGCTCGATTTCGGCGGGCGTCTGGCAGACGACACCAGGCTGCAGCGCACGGTCGACACGTGGGTCACCGATGCCGCGGTGCACCTGGTCAGCCGCTACCGCCACGACATCGCGGGCGTCATCACCGAGACCGTCGAACGCTGGGACCCGGCGGAGACGACCGAGAAGATCGAGCTGATGGTCGGCGCCGACCTGCAGTTCATCCGGCTCAACGGCACGGTCGTCGGGGCGCTGGCCGGGCTCGCGATCTTCAGCGTCGCGCACGCCCTGCTCGGCGCGTAGCGGCGACTCAGCGCACGACCAGGCGCGGCGTCACGAGCACGTGCGAGCGCGAAGGCGCGCCCGGGGCATCCGACGCGACCGCCCTCGGGGCGATCACGCGGCCCGAGTCGCCCATCAGCAGCTCGAGCACGCCGGCTGCGACCTCCTCGGGGCGCTGCTCGACGCTTGCGAGCCCGAGGGCCTCTGCCACCGGGGTGTTGTCGAACCCGATGATGGGCAGCTCGGCGAGCCCGGCCGAGACGGCAGCCAGATGCGCCCCGACGGCGAGCGTGTCGCTCGCGCACACGATGGCATCGGGCGCGCCCGCGGCGAAGGCGCGCAATGCGACCAGGCGAGCCGCCTGCACGTCGTCCTCGGCGAACAGCCGCGCGCCCTCGGCCGCTCCCGCAGCGACCATCGCCTCGCGCCAGCCGCGCTCGCGGTCATCGCCGGTCGCCGAGCCGGCGGGCCAGCCGAGAAACGCGACGTCGGCACCCGCGGTCACCAGCGCGTGCTCGGTCGCCGCGCGCGTGCCTGAGGCGCCGTCCACGTCCACCCAAAGGTGCGGTGGCCCATCGCTCGGCTCGTTGCCCCATGGCCGCCCGAACGAGACGAACGGCACCCCGTGCGCGTCGAGCCATCCGATCCGCGGGTCACCCGAGAAGGTCCCGGTGATCACTGCGGCGTCGATCTCGCCGCCCTCGCGCAGGTCACGCAGGCGCGCGATCTCCTCCTGGGGGCCGCGCGCCGAATACACGAGCACGCGCAGCCCGCGATCGCTGGCACGCTCGGTCAGCGCGTGCACGAAGCGATCGAGCACGACCCCAGAGATGCCGCCGGCGAACGGGTCGAGGTGCACGCCGATGGTCGAGCTGCGCTGGGTGCGCAGGCGCCGGGCGGAGGCATGCGGCGCGTAGCCGAGGCGATCGATCGCCAATCGGACGCGCGCTTTCGTGGCCTCGCGCACAACGCCTGGCGCGTTCAGCACGTTGCTGACCGTCTGCCGCGAGACCCCCGCCTCGCGCGCGACATCATCGATGGTGGCGGCCCGTCGCACCCGTCGCACGTTCCCTCCCGCGGAGCCCCTTGACAGCCGCTCAGGCCCACCCTAGCGTGTGCCACAACGATTTGAACGATCTAATTTGATCGATCAAATGGCGTCTTTTCTCTGTTTGTTGCAGCGCGATGCTGCAGAAGCAGGTTGCCCGTGCAGCCGCTTCGCCACCGCGCACCAGTTCCGCAGTCACACGAAAGAGAGACATCATGAAGCAGCACATGCGCGCCTGGTTGGGCACGGGGGTTGTCATCGCATCGGCCGGGCTCGTGCTCGCCGGCTGTTCCGGCACCGGTGGGGGCACCTCACCGAGCCCGACCGCCGGCGAACTCACCGCCTCCAGCGACGCGCTCACCGTGATGATCGGCTCCAGCGGCGATGCCGAGACCAAAGCGGTCACCGACGCGGTGGCGGCCTGGTCGGGCACATCCGGCACCAAGGCCACCGTGGTGGCGGCCACGAATCTGCAGCAGCAGCTCTCGCAGGGCTTCGCCGCGGGTTCGCCGCCCGACCTGTTCTACCTCGGTTCGGACGCCATCGCCGGCTACGCGGGCAACGGCTCGCTCATGCCCTACGGTGACATGCTGAAGAATCAGAGCGATTTCTACCCCTCCCTCGTGCAGAACTTCACGTTCGACGGTACCTTCTACTGCGCGCCCAAGGACTTCTCCACCCTCCAGCTCGTCATCAACACCGAGCTGTGGGATGCCGCGGGCCTGACGGACGCCGACATCCCCACCTCGTGGGACGACCTCGCCTCGGTCGCGAAGAAGCTCACGAACGGCACGACGAAGGGACTCGTCTTCAACGGCGAGTACGCCCGCCTGGGCGTGTTCATGGCACAGGCCGGCGGCGTCCTGCTCACCCCGGACGGCAAGGCCGAGGCCAACAGCGACGCCAACGTCGAGGCGCTCACCTATGTGCAGGATCACCTGAAGGACGGCTCCTTCGCGTACGCCGCTGATGTCGGCGCAGGCTGGGGCGGGGAGGCCTTCGGCAAGGCGCTGGGCGCGATGACCATCGAGGGCAACTGGATCACCGGCGCGATGAGCGCCGATTACCCGTCGGTCAAGTACACGGTGGCCGAACTGCCCAAGGGCCCGGCCGGCGCCGGAACGCTGCAGTTCACCAACTGCTGGGGCATGGCCACCGACAGCCCGAACCAGCAGGCGGCACTGGATCTGGTCGAGTACCTCACCTCAGCCGAGCAGCAGCTCGCGTTCTCGAAGGCGTTTGGTCCGATGCCGTCGGTGCAATCGGCGGCAGATGCGTGGAAGACGCAGAACCCCGCGCTGGTCGCGTTCCTCGCGGGCGCCGGCTACGCACAGGGTGTGCCGACGCAGGCCGGGGCCTCGGATGTGATCGCCGCCTTCAACACGCAGTTGGAGACGCTGAAGACCGCGGATCCGAAGACGATCCTCGACAAGGTGCAGAGCAACCTCGAGGCGCTGAAGTAGCAGTGTCATGAGCGCGACAGCCAGCCAGGCAGCACCCGCCCCCACCACGGCCCGGCACCCAACCGGGATCCGCAGGGGTGAGCGGCTCGCCGGCTGGCTGTTCGTGTTGCCCGTCATCCTGATCCTCGGCGTGTTCCTGTTCGTTCCCGTGCTCATGGCCCTCTGGGTGAGCTTCTCGGATTGGAGCGGCCGTGGGAGCCCACTCGCCCCGGGCGTCGGCTTCATCGGGCTCGAGAACTACGGCAACATCACCACCGGCGGCGGGCTCGCAGAGAGCAACTTCGGCACCTCGCTGCGCAACAACGCCTGGTACGTCATCCTGGTGGTGCCGCTCCAGACCGCGCTCTCGCTCCTGCTCGCAGTGCTCGTGAGCCGGCAGATTCTGCGCGGCCGAGGCTTTTTCCGCACCGCGTTCTACTTCCCCTCGGTCACAAGCTCCGTCGCGATCACCGTGCTGTGGCTGTTCCTGTTCTCGACCACCGGGGTGGTGAACCAGATCATCGCGTGGTTCGGCGCGACCGGGCCGAACTGGTTCAACGAGCCGCGCGGGCTCGTGCACCTCGCCCTTGAGGGCCTCGGTGTGACCACCCCGCCGGCCGCGCTCACCGCCGGGGGCTTCCTCGGGATCACCTGGTGGGACTGGCTCGCCGGGCCGTCGGTGGCGATGTTCGCGCTCATCCTGATGGCGATCTTCACCACCAGCGGCACCTTCATGCTGCTGTTCATGGCGGCGATCCAGAGCATCGATCCGTCGCTGGCCGAGGCAGCGATGGTCGATGGCGCGAACGCGTGGCAGCGCTTCTGGCGGGTCACGCTGCCGCAGCTGCGGCCCGCGCTGTTCACCGTGCTCACACTCGGCCTGATCGGCTGCTGGCAGGTGTTCGACCAGATCTACACCGGCACGCAGGGCGCGCCGGGCAACACCACACTGACCCCGGCATACCTCTCGTATCAGGCCGGGTTCCAAGACCAGAAGTGGGGGGATGGCGCGGCCATCGCCTTCATCCTGTTCCTGATCATCATCGCGTTCACGCTGCTGCAACGCTGGGTGCTGCGCGACAAGCCCGTCTCGCGCCGCCGCATGCGCGCCTACCTCACCGCGGGCGCCGCGCCGAGCGCCGCGGTGCCGGCGGCAAGCGCCGAGACGACGAAGGGCGCCACACCATGAGCCAGCAGACCCTCCCCGTGGCACTCACCCCGACCCCACCGCCGGCGCGCGCGGCCGGCGCCGGGCGACGCGCGCGGCGCGCACGGCTCGCAATCGCCGCCGTCGCGCTCTATGTGGCGCTCGTCGCGATCGCGCTCGTGTACATCTACCCGTTCCTGGTGCAGGTTGCGACCTCGTTCAAGACGGATGCCGATGCCACGGCCGACCCCGTCTCGCTCATTCCCAGCCCCTGGTCGCTCGCCGCCTACGAGAAGCTCTTCGCCAACAGCGACTTTCCCCTCTGGTTCCTGAACTCCGCGATCGTGACGGTCTGCGTGACCCTGGGCCGCGTGTTCTTCGTCTCGCTCGCCGGGTACGCGCTCGCGCGATTGCACTTCCGCGGCCGGGCCACGGTGTTCGCAATCGTCGTGGGCGTCATGGCCGTGCCGGGTGTCGTGCTGCTGATCCCGAAGTTTCTCGTGCTCAACCAGCTCGGCATCTACAACACCTACATCGGCATGATCCTGCCGCTGCTGGTGGATGCCGCCGGCGTGTTCATCATGAAGAACTTCTTCGAATCGATCCCCGTCTCGGTCGAGGAGCAGGCCCGCATCGATGGCGCCGGCACGTTTCGCATTTTCTGGTCGGTGGTGCTCCCGATGGCTCGGCCCGCGCTGATCACCATCGTGATCCTCTCCTTCCAGGGCTCCTGGAACGAACTCGCCCACTTCATCGTGTCGGCCTCGAACCCCGCGTTGACCACCCTGACCAAGGGTGTCGCCTCGCTCGCCGCCGGAGCGCTCGGCTCGGGCAATCAGTACCCCCTCAAACTCGCCGCCGCGCTGATCATGACCATCCCGGTCGCCGTGATGTTCTTCATCTTCCAGCGTCGCATCATGAACGCCAGCGAAGGAGCAGTGAAGGAATGATCCCTCCAGGCACGACGCAGGAGGCGGTCCGCCCCGAGCAGACGTCACTGCCCCCGCTGCAACCGCTGCTGCACGACGGCGTGGTCGCCTACCGCGCCCCGACCCAGGTGTGGTCAGGGCCGAGCGGCGATCTCGGCGCCGCCGCGATCGATGGCATGTACCACGGCGATCTGCGGCACGTGCGCGCCTGCACCCTCGACTACGACGGGCGCACCCCCGAACCGATCTCCCACTCCCGGCACGGCGCCTCGCGAGTCGCGTTCGAGGCCCTGCTCCGGCGCATCGACGACGCATCGGCCGACCCCAAGGTGAGGTTGCGGCGTGATCGGCGGGTCACCGATGGCCTCGTGCGCGAGACGGTGACGCTGCGCTCGCACCTCGCGACGGCGATCGACACCGTCATCACGCTGCGCGTCGTGCCCGATTTCTCGCCGATGCAAGACGTCAAGGCGGGACTCGCCCGCGCGCGCGGCTGGGCGGTCGAAGAGTCGCTGGATGCCACGAGCCTCACCGTGCGCCTCGCGGAGGCATCGTTCGAGCTGCGCGCCCCGGGCGCCCGGCTCGACGCCGACGGCGACGCGCTCCTCGCGTCGTGGCCGATCCGGCTTGCGCCGTTCGGGAGTGTCGAAGTCGAGTGGTCGATCGCGCTTGACGACCCGAGTCTCGTCGTGCGCGGCGTGCCCGGCAACACCGAATGGGTGCTGCCGGCGGCGCTGGCGCGCGTGAACGATCCTCGCCTGGCCCGGTGGCTCGACACAGCGCTGGGCGACCTCGACGCGCTGCGGCTGGCGCTGCCGGAGCATCCACAAGACGTGTTCTATGCCGCCGGCGCACCCTGGTTCTTCACGCTCTTCGGTCGCGATTCCATCTGGACCGCCCGGCTCTCGCTGCCCTTCGACCGGGAGGTGGCGGCCTCCACCCTGCGCGCCCTCGCGAGCATGCAGGGCACCGCCGATGATCCGGCAACCGCGCAGCAACCGGGCAAGATCATGCACGAGCTGCGCAGCGCCGCGCTCGAGCTGCCCGGCGAGGGGGTACGACTGCCGCCCGTCTACTACGGCACCGTCGATGCGACCGCGCTGTTTGTGTGCCTCGCCGTCGACGCGTGGCGCGCCGGGATGCCGGAGGGCGAGGTCCGCGCGCTGCTACCGGCCGTGCGGCGCGCGCTCGACTGGCTGGTGCACTCCGGCGATGGCGACGGCGACGGGTTCATCGACTACATCGACCGCACCGGGCACGGCCTGGCGAACCAGGGGTGGAAGGACTCGGGCGACGCGATCCAGTGGCGCGACGGCCGGCTGGCGGAGGGCCCGATCGCGCTGTGTGAGGTGCAGGGCTACGCCTACGAGGCGGCGCACGGTGCGGCCTCGCTGCTCGACGCCCTCGGCGAGCCCGGGGGCGATGGGCTTCGCGAGTGGGCCGCGGCGCTCAAGGCCCGCTTCGCGGCCTCGTACTGGGTGCAGACCCCGGAGGGCCGCTACCCGGCCATCGCGCTCGATGCCCACAAGCGCCCGGTCGATTCGCTCACCAGCAACATCGGACACCTGCTCGGCACGGGCATCTGCTCGGCAGACGAGGAGGCGCAGATCGCGCGGGTGCTCACGAGCGGCGGGATGCGCTCCGGGTTCGGGGTGCGTACGCTGTCGTCGTCCGCGGAGGGATTCTGGCCGCTCAGCTATCACGGCGGCAGCGTGTGGATGCACGACTGCGCGATCGTGGCGCGCGGCATGGCGCTGGCCGGGCTGCGCCAGGAGGCGCTGCTGGTGGTCGAGGAGCTCCTCGCCGTCGCCGAGGGGTTCGACTATCGCGTGCCGGAGCTGCACTCGGGCGAGGCCGCGGCCCAGACCGTGACCCCGGTGCCCTACCCGGCAGCCTGCCGGCCGCAGGCCTGGTCAGCGGCCGCGGCCATCGTGTGCGCGAGCATCCTCGCGGCGTGAGCGGCCGAGCGGGGTGAACAGCCGATCGGAGTGAGCATCCGCGCGTGTGCGCTCAGCGCCGGGCGATGATCTCGGCGTGCGGCATCAGCAGCCACCCGTCTTCGGCAGCGGCCCACTCCCGCCAGCCATCGGCGATGCGCTCGAGCGTGGCCCGGTCGGCGATGCCGCGTTCGATGGCGTGCTCGGCAAATTGCGATGCCACGGCGCGCTCCGCCCACGAGCCGCCCCACCAGGCGCGCTCCTGCGGGCTCGAGAACACCCACACCGACGCGCTCGTCTCGATGTGCGTAAACCCGGCCTGCGCCGCCCAGGCCTTCAGGCGCCGCCCGGCCGCGGGCTCGCCGCCGTTGCTGCGGTGCACGCGCAGGTACACGTCGATCCAGGTGTCGAGCGCGGGCACCTGCGGGTACCAGATCACGCCCTCGTAATCGACGTCGCGCGCCGCGACGATCCCGTCGGCGCCCGCCACGCGCCCGAACTCGCGCAGCGCGTCGATGGGCCGACCGAGGTGCTGGAGCACCTGGTGCGCGTGCACGACGTCGAAGCTGCCGTCGGCGGCGCCGAGGGCGTACGCGTCGTCGACCCGAAACTCGAGGTTGTCCACGCCCTCCTCGGTGGCGAGCGCCTGCGCCTTCGCAACGATCTCGGCCGAGGCATCCACCCCGATCGTCTGCCCGGGCGCGACGAGGCGAGCCATGTCGACGGTGATCGTGCCGGGCCCGCTGCCGACATCGAGCACGCGCACACCGGGGCGAAGCTGCGGCAGGAGGTACGCCGCCGAGTTCTCGACGGTGCGCCATTCGTGTGAGGCGAGCACGCTCGGGTGGTGGCCGTGGGTGTAGCGATCGGGATGCTGCGCAGCTGCCATGCGGTCAGCATACGGTCGGCGAGCCATGCGTGCAGTCGCAATACCGCACCGACATGACGTCGCCGGGTCGCGGGTGCGAAACTGGGCGCATGCCCCTCGACATTCCCGACGATCACATTCGCGCAGACGCGATGCTCAGTCGTGCCGAGGCCTACCGGCTCGGGCAGAGCAAGCGCGCGGCGACCCCGCGAGGCGCGCTGGCGACGTTTTCGGCAACCGCTCCCCCGGCTCCGGGGATCGTCGCGGGTGCGGCGGGCGAGCGCGATGTGGTTGCCCACCTCGCCGAGCAGAACCTCACGCGCGACCCGGCGCTCGCGCCGCTGCGGATGGAGCGCATGCTCGCGAATCCGTTCGCGTTCTACCGCGGGACTGCGGGACTGATGGCGCTCGATCTTGGGCGCGGCCCGCACTCCGGCATCATGGTCGCGGCGTGCGGCGACGCGCACATCAGCAATTTCGGCTTCTTCGCCTCACCCGAGCGCAAGCTCGTGTTCGATCTGAACGACTTCGACGAGGCCGCGGTCGCGCCGTGGGACTGGGACGTGAAGCGGCTCGTGACCAGCATCGTGGTGGGCGGGATGCATGCCGAGTACAGCGAGCGCGAGATCCGCCGCGCCGCGCGGCAGAGCGCACGCGCGTATCGCAGCGGGCTCACCCAGCTGCAGAAGACGAGCCCGCTCGAGCGCTATTACATGCACGGCAACGTCGATTTCGCACGCCAGACGCTCAGCGCCGAGGCGCAGTCCCTGCTGCAGGACGCGCTGAAGGCGGTCGCCAAGCGCACCGCCGAGCGCGCGGTCAAGCGCACCACGGAGGTCGGCGCCGACGGTGTGCTCCGCTTCGTCGAGCAGCCGCCCACGATGATGCACATCGACCCATCGACGCTCGGCGAGGGCGCCTCGCGGGTCGAGCTGTTCGCGCAGTACCGCGAGACCGTGCCCCTCGACATCGACACCGTGCTTGCGCAATACGTGCCCACCGATCTGGTGCGGCGCGTGGTCGGGGTCGGGAGCGTCGGCACCCAGTGCTTCCTGCAGCTGCTGCAGGGATCCGACGGCAATGCGCTCGTGCTGCAGGTGAAGGAGGCCACCACCTCCGTCCTCGAGCGTTACGGGGGGATCGCGCAGCCATCGCGGATCACGAGCGGAGTCGACGCGCACGGGCAGGGCTTTCGCGTGGTCAACCTGCAGCGCATCCTCCAGGCCGTCTCCGACCCGTTCCTCGGGCACCTGCAGCGCGGCGAACGCGACTTCTACGTGCGCCAGTTTCACGACATGAAGGGTTCGATCGAGCTCGAGGGCTTGGGCTTCCGCCCGTATCTCGACTACGTGCGCACCTGCGGCGCGATGCTCGCCCGCGCCCACGCCCAGAGCCCCACCGCAGGGCAGATCGTCGGATACCTCGGCACAACCAACGCGGCGATCGACGCCATCATCGAATGGTCGTTCGCCTACGCACGGCAATCGCTGCGCGACTTCGAGGCCGTGCGGGCCGCGCACCCCGCTGCGGGCCCTTCGCGCTGAGCGTCGGACGCTCGGCGGCGGGCGCGGCGGGCGCGTTCAGTCGATAGGCGGCTGTCGGCGGTGCCGCTTCGTTTCGGAGCGCTGACGCTTTGCGGCCAGGCGTCGCCGGTTCGAACCACGCGTGGGTGTGGTCGCGCGTCGCCGTGGCCCGGGCGGCGCCAGGGCTGCGGCAACGATCTCTGCCAGCTTGTGTCGCGCGATCTCGCGGTTGCGCAGCTGCGAGCGTTGCTCAGCAGCCGTGAGCGTGATCGCACCATCGACCAGGCGCGATGCGAGCCGCGCAAGCAACCTCTCGCGCTGTGCATCCGTGAGCACCGAGGAGGCGGAAATACACCAGGTGAGCGCGGCACGACTGTCGGAGGTGTTGACGTGCTGCCCGCCCGGCCCTGACGAACGCGAAAACCGCCATTCGAGCTCGGCTGCGGGAATGGTCAGCGCTGGCGTGACCTCCAGATCCATGCCTCAAGCGTCGCACACCGGGCGCCTGGCCGCGGCGGCTTCCGCACGGTAGCAACACTCGCTGGCGCCAGGCGCACCGCCAACGGTGGCAGCGACCGACGGCCTCCCTAGGCCTGCGCCCAGGCTTCGCCGCCCACTCGGATTTCTGCGGTCATGTCTTCAAGGAAGCGAATGACGATGTCTCGTTCTGCAGGAGTCAGCCGCGCGGCGGCGTGAAACCGCTTTGCCTGCTGTCGGCCCACCGTGTTCATCGCGGCGTCACGGGTTTTGGGTGTCACCGAGAGCGAGAGGGCACGCCGATCGGTTGGATGCGCCTGTCGGATGATGTGACCGGCCTTCTCGAGCCGGTCGAGAAGCTTCGTCGTCGATGCGCTCGAGATCTTCAAGTGCGCGGAAATTCCTCCTGGCGTCGCAACCTCTCCTCGATTGCCCGCAACGATCAGGTAGTGCAGCGCCCTCATATCCGACTGGTTGAGCTTCATGTATCTCAGCGAAGCGTCAGACAGCTCTTGCTCGGCATCGCGCAATTTCCCGAGCGCGCTCATCAGCGCGCCGATCTGTGCAACCTCCGCGTGGTCCAAACCCGAACGGTCTACCAACTGGCTCTTCGGATCGCTGGAATCGACGTCGTAGAGGCTCGACGAAACCGAGTCTCGGGTGTCCGGATGCCGCGCCATGGCTACTAATCTACCGCCAAAGCATCTATTACCCCTCATCAGTTTTATGTTATGTGGGACTGCTGCACGAATAGGTGACATCTGATCTGGCTTGCCCTCGAGGGTGGCCTGGAAGGATGTTGCTGTGCCCAAGCCCTACCCGACCGAGTTCCGTGATGACGTCGTGCGCGTCGCGCGGAACCGTGAGCCCGGAGTGACGATCGAGCAGATCGCGAAAGACTTCGGCGTCCACCCGATGACGTTGCAGAAGTGGTTGCGTCGCGCCGACGTCGACGAGGGTGCCAAGCCCGGCCAATCCCGTGTCGAAGCTGAGCTGCGGGAGGCGCGGAAACGGATCCGGCTGCTGGAGCAGGAGAACGAGGTGTTGCGTCGAGCGGCGGCGTATCTGTCGCAGGCGAACCTCCCGGGAAAAGGTTCTACCCGCTCGTGACGGAGCTCGCCGCCGCAGGGATTCCTGTGACGGTGACGTGTCGGGTGCTCAAGCTCTCTCGCCAGCCCTATTACCGGTGGCTGGCGGATCCCATCACCTCCAGCGAGGTGGTGGAGGCATATCGCGCGAACGCGCTCTTCGACGCGCACCGCGACGACCCCGAGTTCGGGCACCGGCTCCTCGCCGACGAGGCCCGTGATGCGGGCGAATCCATGTCGGATCGGACGGCGTGGCGGATCGCGTCCACGAATGGGTGGTGGAGCGCGTTCGGGAAGAAGCGCGGCAAGGGCCGGCGCCCCGGCCCACCCGTCCACGACGACCTCTGCGCCGTCATCGACGAGGACGGCAGAACGCGTCACGTGTTCGCCGCCGACGCGCCGAACGAGCTCTGGCTCGTGGACATCACGGAGCACAAAACGAGTGAAGGCAAGCTCTACCTCTGCGCGATCAAGGACGTGTATTCGGGCCGGATCGTCGGGTACTCAATCGACTCGAGAATGAAGTCCCGCTTGGCCGTCCAGGCGCTCGAGAACGCCGCCCAGATGCGCGGTGATGTCGCCGGCTGCATCGTCCACTCGGACCGAGGATCTCAATTTCGGAGCAGGAAGTTCCTGCGCGCCCTGGCCTGCCACCGCATGGTCGGATCGATGGGCAGAGTCGGCTCCAGCGGCGACAACGCCGCCATGGAATCGTTCTTCGCCCTGCTGCAGAAGAACGTCCTCGACCGCCGCTCGTGGACCACCCGGGAGCAGCTGCGGATTGCGATCGTCACCTGGATCGAGCGGACCTACCACCGCCGGAGGCGCCAACTCCGCCTGGGCCGTTTGACGCCCATCGAGTTCGAGACCATCATGAACACGACCGCCGCACTGGCGGCGTGACTACAACCTGTCACCTATTCGTGCAGCAGTCCCTGTTTCTTTCTCACCAAGCTAGAGATATTCTGAGTGTGTGAAGGAGCACAAGTGAGCACTATTGAGCAAGTCGTGCTCCTCGATGACGAAGGTTCCCCAGTCGGCACCGCCCGCAAGGCGGATGTGCACTCAACAGAAACCGTGTTGCATCTTGCGTTCTCCTGTTACCTGTTCAACGATGTCGGTGAGCTCCTCCTCACCCGTCGCTCGCTGGGCAAGATGACGTGGCCGGGGGTCTGGACGAACAGCTTCTGCGGCCACCCAGGACCGGGAGAGCGACCCGAAACGGCGGTTGAGCGACGCGCGAACGAAGAATTGGGGGCCACACTTCAGGGCGTTCGCGTGGTGCTCCCCGACTTCCGCTATCGCGCCGTCGATGCCAGCGGCATCGTGGAGAACGAGGTGTGCCCTGTGTATCTCGCTCGACTCGACGGCGCTGTGCGACCCCGTCCGGCCGAAGTCGCCGATTGGGCGTGGGTGAGCCCGCAAGACCTTGTGCGAGCGGTGGAACGCACGCCATTCGTCTTCAGCCCGTGGATGGTCCTCCAAATGCCCCAGCTTGTCGAACGGGCAAGCGAGCACTTTGGGGATCCCCGTTGAACCCGCCCGCTGCTCTCGTGCGCAGCGAGCACGCCGCGCGATCGGCCATCCAACATGAGTTGGGTGAGCTTTTTGGGGCCCGCACGAACGTTGCCCAGACATATGGCGAGAACTTTGTGCGCCTGTGGGCTCTCGCAAGTGAACGCATCCTCGGTGGCAAGCTCGTCCGCCCCCTCCTGCTCGTCGCCACCTACGAAGCGCTCCGCCAGGCACAGTCCATCGCACTGCGTCCTTTCGAAGGCGCTTCGAATCCGCGTGAGGATGGATGCGACCAAGCGACGGTCATCCGCATTGCTTCCGCGATTGAGGTCTTGCACTACTCGTTTCTGCTGCACGACGACGTCATCGACGGCGATCTCACCCGGCGTGGGCGGCTCAACCTGATTGGTGCGCTCCTGGATGAAGCCGGCAGTACGCGAAATACCGCGTATCGAGGACCCTTCGGCGACGACGACTCGACTCGTGCGAACTTGCACTGGGCCCGCACCGGCGGAATCTTGATGGGTGACCTCTTGCTCTCAAGCGCACATCAGACATTCGCACGAGTATGCCTCCCGACTGCGACCCGCATACAGCTGCTTGATGTGCTTGACCACACCGTGACGGAGTCGGTTGCCGGCGAACAACTCGACGTGGGGCTGAGCGGCGGCATGATTGCTCCGGATCTCGAGACCGTGCTGACGATGTCAACATACAAGACGGCCACCTACACCTTCGAACTCCCCCTCCGGGCAGCCGCAATACTTGCCGGCGCCGATGCGCTGCTGGAATCCGCGCTTGCCGCCGCCGGGCGACACCTCGGGCTTGCCTTTCAACTCCAAGATGACCTCCTTTCAACATTCGGGGATCCGCGACAGCATGGCAAAGACTCGTTCTCTGACCTGCGAGAGGGCAAACAGACTGCGCTGATCGCCTACGCGAGGAAGACAGATCACTGGATTGACATCGAACCGATCTTCGGCCGAAGAAATCTCAGCCTGGCAGACGGGGCTCGGTTGCGAGAGTTGCTTGTTGCTTGCGGGGCAGAGCAATTCGTGCGTCTCCTGATCGACGAGCAGCTCAGCTCCTTCTTCCAGATTCTCGACGCCGATCCCACGCAGATTCCGAACCACGTGCGATGCGTGCTTGTGGATCTTGCCAGCCAATTGGAAGGCCGAGCGTCATGAGCAACGTCACGTCACTCACCCAGTTCACGAGCACGGCCGAGCAAGCCGCCAACCAGGTCATCAAGGCATATTCGACCTCATTCGGCCTGGCGGCCCGCCTCCTCGGCGCACGGCACCGCCAGCACGTGCGCAACATCTACGCGCTCGTTCGTGTTGCCGATGAGATCGTGGACGGCATGACCGCGGAGGCTGGCCTCGCCTCCGCGGAGCAGTCAGCCACGCTGGAACGCTTTATCGCAGAGACACATTTGGCCCTGCGGCTCGGTTGCAGCAGTGACCTCGTCATCCATGCGTTCGCACGTACCGCACGGGAGTGCGGCATCGATGCATCTCTCACCCAGCCATTCTTTGATTCCATGCGGCTCGATCTCGGCCACGACACTGCCAGTCCCACGCGTCTCGTACGCTTCGACAGCGATACGCACGCCCATTACGTGTACGGCTCGGCCGAGGTGGTTGGACTCATGTGTCTGCGCGTCTTCTTGCGAGAGCGTGACATGAGCGACGCGAACCTTCGCACACTCGAACATGGCGCACGCCAACTGGGCGCTGCCTTTCAGAACATCAACTTCCTGCGCGACCTCTCGGACGACACCGAGCGTCTCGGTCGAAGCTACCTCGGCACCAACGACCGCCTCGACGATGCCGATCGACTCGCTTGGGTGCGGACAATTCGCACCCAGTTGGATGACGCGAGCAAGACCGTCCCGCTGTTGCCGTGGGATGCCCGCGCAGCCATTCGGAGCGCACTCGCACTTTTCTCTGCGCTCGCCGATCGGATCGAAAAGGTGCAGGTCGGCGAGCTGTATCAGCGCCGCGTCCGCGTGCCAGATCCGGTGAAGGCCGGTGTGACTGCCCGAGCCCTCGTCACGACCTGGATGGAGAAGCGCCGATGACCCGCACGATTGTGATCGGTGGTGGCATCGCGGGCCTTGCCACCGCAGGCCTTCTCGCCCGCGAGGGCCACGATGTGCTC
The DNA here is from genome assembly GCA_020439065.1 of Microthrixaceae bacterium. Taxonomy (GTDB): domain Bacteria; phylum Actinomycetota; class Actinomycetes; order Actinomycetales; family Microbacteriaceae; genus Microbacterium. Next base: position 28,777 of record JAGQTK010000002.1, on the reverse strand, counting down.
TTGCTTGAACAACTCGACCGCTTCGGCGGACGCGTTGGGAGCGTCGAACGGGAAGGCTTCCGTTTTGACACCGGCCCGTCCTGGTATTTAATGCCGCGCGTGTTCGATCACTTCTTCGCGCTCATGGGCACCAGCACCGCGGAACAGCTCGATCTGCGCGATCTCGACCCCGGCTACCGGGTGTTCAGCGAACCGGTGCCCGGCACGGACCACGACAGGCCCGTCACGATTCCCCGCGACAAGGCGCGGGTGCTCAAAGCCTTCGACGACCTCGAGCCCGGCAGCGCGCCGAAACTCGATACGTACCTCGATTCTGCGCGACACACAACAGCGATGGCCGAACAGTTCTTCCTCTACAACCCGTTCACCCGCCTCCGTTCCCTCATGCACCGGCGCATCTTCGGCGCGCTCCCCTCGTTGGCAAGGCTCCTCACGACGCCCCTCGACACGTACGTTGCGCGGCGTTTTCAGAGTCCGATCTTGCGGCAGATCTTGGGGTACCCCGCGGTTTTTCTCGGCACTGACCCGTCGGCCGCCCCCGCCCTGTACCACCTGATGAGCGCACTCGACCTGGACGAGGGAGTGCAATACCCGATGGGCGGATTCAGACACCTCGTTGCACGCCTCGAACACTTGGCACGCGGTGCCGGCGCCACGCTGACCAGTGGTGCCGAGGTGCTTGAGATCACCACCGGGCAGCGCGCGCACGCGCGTGGCTCGGCCGTGACCGGCGTGCGTTGGCGGGACGCCACCGGCACGGTGCATCACGCGCGAGCCGATGTGGTGGTGTCGGGCGCGGACCTGCATCACACCGAGACAACGCTCCTGCACGGTGATGACCAGAGCTACCCCGAAACGTGGTGGCAACGCAAAACAAGCGGGCCGGGTGCGGTACTCGTCCTCCTCGGCATCCGCGGCGAACTCCCTGCGCTGCCGCACCACTCGCTGTTTTTCACACGGGACTGGCAGAAGAACTTTGCAGCGATCTTTGGCGATCACCCGTCGATCCCGGACCCCGCCTCGATCTACGTGTGCAAGCCGAGTGCCACCGACCCGGATGTCGCTCCGGCGGGTCATGAAAACCTCTTCGTCCTCGTCCCGATCCCCGCCGACACCCGCCTGGGCGCCGGCGGCGCCGACGGCGCAGGCGACGCGCTGATCGAACAGACCGCGGATGCGGCGATCGATCAGATCGCGCTGTGGGCGGGAATCCCTGACCTTCGAGAACGCATCGTCGTTCGGCAGACCATCGGACCAGCCGACTTCGCGCGCGATTACCATTCGTGGCAGGGCGGCATGCTCGGCCCCGCGCACACGCTCCGGCAGAGCGCAATGTTCCGCGCTCAGAACGCATCAAAGCGAGTGCAGGGACTGTATTACGCCGGCGCCACCACCGCTCCCGGCGTTGGAGTGCCGATGTGCCTGATCAGCGCGGAGCTGGTGCTGAAGCGCGTTCGCGGCGACCACGGAGCGGGGCCAACGCGAGTGGGAACGGAGAGCGTGAACTGATGGGTTTCATATACCTGCTGTCGCTCCTCGCCGGCATCGCGTGCATGCTCCTGCTCGATCGTCGCTTCCGCCTGTTTTTTTGGCGAGACGCTCGTTCGGCGACCGTTGTGACGCTGGTCGGGCTCGCCGTTTTGCTCATCTGGGACCTCGCAGGAATACGCCTCGGCATCTTCCTCCGTGGCGAAGGACAGATCGCGACCGGAGTGTTGCTTGCCCCGGAGCTTCCGATCGAGGAGCCCATCTTCCTGACGTTTCTCGTGCTGTGCACGATGATCATCTTCACCGGTCTGCAGCGGATGCATGAGCGACACAAAGCGCGGCGGTCATCGTGACGTACCTGTGGCTCGCCCTCGGCTTTGTCGTCGCCTCCGCCGTGGCCGGCGTGATGTTCACGCGTGTCGGCGGTTCGCGGAAATCGAACCGCACCACCTGGGCATTCGCAGCGCTGACATTTCTCATTCTCGCGATCCTCACCGCGGTGTTCGACACCCTGATGATCGCAATGGAACTTTTCCATTACGACCCCACGCAGATCATCGGAGTGCGGGTTGGGCTTGCGCCCATCGAGGACTTCTCGTATCCCCTGGCCTGTGCGCTCTTGCTACCGCCACTGTGGCTTGCACTCACCGCTCGCCGCCGGCAGCACACGCGCACAGGGCGCCACAGCGGCCTCGTCTTTCAGTCGCTGCTCGTGTCGCGACCCGTGAGTTGGATCAACACCGCGTACCCCTTCGCCGCAGCGATGCTGCTCACGACGCGCGAAATCGACTGGGTGTTGATCGTCGGAACGATCTATTTCTTGGTCCCCTACAACCTCGCGATGTACGGGATCAATGACGTGTTCGACTACGCCTCAGACCTGCACAATCCCCGCAAGGGCGGCATGGAAGGCGCACTGCTTGCGCCGCAGCTGCACCGGCCGCTGCTCTGGCTCGTGGCGGTCACCAACGTGCCCTTCCTCATCGTGTTGGCAGGAGCCGGCGGTCCGGCGGTCTGGATCAGTCTTGCGTTCACCACCTTCATGGTGATCGCATATTCGGCCCCCGTCCTGCGTTTCAAGGAACGCCCGGTGCTTGACTCCATCACCTCAAGCACGCACTTCGTCAACCCGGCAATCGTCGGCTTCGCACTCGCCGGGGTGCACATCACGCCAGGCCTCATGCTGTTGCTCGCCGCATTCTTCCTCTGGGGGATGGCGGCACACGCGTTCGGTGCGGTGCAAGATATCGGCCCCGACCGAGACGCCGGGATCGCGTCCATCGCCACCGTGTTCGGTGCGCGTCGCACGGTCCGCCTGTCGATGGCGGCCTGGACCCTCGCCGGACTCGCCATGCTCGCGACACCGTGGCCCGGACCCCTTGTGTCGCTCATCGCTCTCCCGTACCTCTTGAACGCGGCACCCTGGTGGAACGTCACCGACAGCAACGCCGCCGATACCAACCGTTCCTGGCGACGGTTCATCTGGCTGAATTACGGATCAGGCTTCCTCGTGACGCTCGCCCTCATCCTCTTTTGGAGACAAACATCATGACCAAGAATCATCCTCGAGGCTCCGTCAGCGCTGGGAACGCAGCTGCGGTCAGCGGTGTACCGAAGTGGCTGCGCATCCTCCTCCCAGCCGTCCTCATCCTTCTCTGGCTGGTCGGCGCCTCCGTGGGAGGCCCATATTTCGGGAAGGTGAGCGAGGTCTCCTCCAACGATCAGACCAGCTACCTCCCCGAGTCCGCAGACGCCACCCAAGTGCAGAAGATGCTCGGTGAGTTCAATGACTCATCGGCGATTCCTGCGGTCATCGTGTTCGCAAGCGACACGACCCTGACCGATGCGCAGCGCACGGAGATCTCGAACGCGTTGACCGATCTGCCGAGCATTCCCGGCGTGCAGCCGGAGATTTCTCCGGGAATTCCATCGGAGGATGGACGCGCCGTCCAAGCATTCGTCCCGATCAACACAGACGCGGCCATTGGCGACGTGGTGAGCGCGGTCAGCGACAGCCTTCGAGCTGCCATGCCGAGCGATGTCTCCGTCTACGTCACCGGTCCAGCCGGATTCACCGCAGACCTCATTGCCGGATTCGCGGGAATCGACGGGATCCTCCTCGGCGTCGCCCTCATCGCCGTGTTCCTGATCCTGATCCTCGTGTACCGCTCGCTCCTGCTGCCCATCGCCGTGCTGTCCACAAGCCTCTTTGCGCTCTGCGTTGCGCTGCTGAGTGTGTGGTGGCTCGCGAAGGCCGGCGTCCTGCTCCTCAGCGGACAAACACAGGGCATCCTGTTCATCCTCGTCATCGGTGCCGCCACGGACTACTCGCTGCTCTACGTCTCGAGATACCGCGAGGAGTTGCGCGTGACGGAAGACAAATGGGTGGCAAGCATGCGCGCCATCCGCGGTTCGTTCGAACCGATCATCGCGTCCGGCGGCACGGTCATCGCCGGCCTGCTCTGCCTCCTGCTCAGCGACCTCAAATCGAACAGCACCCTCGGACCGGTGGCATCCATCGGCATCGTCTTCGCAATGCTGTCGGCCCTCACACTGCTGCCGGCAGTGCTCTTCGCCTTCGGACGAGCGGCATTCTGGCCCCGGCGGCCCAAGTTTGAACCCGACGTGGTCGCGGCAGAACATGGTGTGCACTCCGCAGGCGTCTGGGGACGACTCGCCACACGAATTCGCCGGCGCCCGCGACTGATCTGGGTAACGACAAGCCTGATACTCATCGTTGGGGCGCTGGGTGTGACCCAGCTGAACGCGGTCGGCGTGCCACAGTCCGACTTGGTCCTCGGCTCATCGGAAGCCCGCGACGGGCAGGCTGTGCTCGGCGAACACTTCCCTGGCGGCTCCGGCAGCCCCGTGCTCGTGATCGTTCCCGAGAGCATGCTCCAGGATGCTGCCGACGTCCTGCTCGCAAACCCCGGCGTTGACGCCGTTTCGGTGACCTCAGCTGACTCCCCCAGCGGCTCGGCGGGTGTGACCGAAAACGGGATCACGGCGTTCGGCCCTCCGGGCACACTTGCCCCGGCGCCCACTGTCGTCAGCGGTGAGGTGCTCCTGCAGGGCACACTCAACGACGCCGCAGACTCCGATGCCGCGGCCGCCACGGTGCGCGAGCTGCGCACCGAACTTCACGCCCTGTCGCCAGACGCCCTCGTCGGCGGCGTCACCGCAACCGCAATCGACACGAACGACGCCTCGATCCGCGACCGGAACGTCATCATTCCGGTGGTCCTCGGCGTGATCCTCGTGATCCTGATGCTGCTGCTGCGTTCTGTCGTTGCGCCCGTGCTGCTCGTGCTCACGACCGTGATTTCGTTCGGAACCGCACTCGGCGTCTCTGCGCTCGTGTTCAACGGCATCTTCCACTTCCCGGGGGCCGACCCCGCGGTGCCACTGTTCGGATTCATCTTCCTCGTCGCGCTCGGCATCGACTACAACATCTTCCTCATGACCCGGGTGCGCGAGGAATCCCTCGCACACGGCACGAGAGAAGGCATCATGCGCGGCCTCACGATCACCGGCGGGGTGATCACTTCGGCCGGACTGGTGCTCGCGGCAACCTTCGCAGCGCTCTCCGTCATCCCGATCCTGTTCCTCGTCCAGATCGCGTTCATCGTCGCATTCGGGGTGTTGCTCGACACCTTCGTCGTACGCTCCCTGCTCGTACCCGCGCTCACCTACGACATCGGGCGCGCGATCTGGTGGCCGTCACAGCTGTCTCGGAAGCCGGACCTACATCGTGGCGAAGCGGAGGTCGCTGGTGAGGTTCTCGGCGACGAGCAGGTGCCCGCCCGGTCACAACGATGACGCAGGATGCGACCTCGCGAAGTCGTCGTCGGTGCTCACCCGCGTCGCGGCGGAGGTGATCCGATTGGCCATGCCGCTGAAGATGATGCCGTGAAACGGCAGGATGGCGAGCCAGTACAACCGACCTGCGAGGCCCCTCGGAAAGAAGATTGCGCGCTGTCGGTAGCGCGCGCCTTCCCCCTCGGGGAGCACCTGCATCTGCAACCACGCCAGGCCGGGGAGGCGCATCTCGGCGCGAAGCAGGAGCAACTGCCCCCGTTCGAGCTTCTCCACCCGCCAGAAATCGAGCGCGTCCCCTGTCTGCAGACGTTGCGGATGGCGGCGGCCACGGCGAAGCCCGACGCCGCCAGCAAGCTTGTCGGCCCACCCGCGCAGCGCCCAGGCCAACGGGAATGAATACCAGCCGTTCTCGCCGCCGATGCCTTCGACGATCTCCCAGAGCTGCGCGGGCGTCGCGCCCGTGCGTCGTTCTCGAAGGTCCGTGAACACCGTGCGACCGGCCCACTCCGGGTCGCTCGGCAATGGATCGCTCGGCGCATCGAACACCGAGGAGTTCTGCCACGTGGTTTCGACCTCCCCCGCATCGAGCTTGGCGAGCGCGAGCCGCACCGCGCGGCGGTACCCGGTGAGCCCGCCCGGCGGGGGCGGGATGTACGCGTCGATGTCGTGCTCGCCCATCACGCAGTCGTGCTGGAGCGACGCGATAATCGGGATCGCGATTGTTCGAGGGATCGGTGTGACCAAATTCACCCATTGTGCGGCGAGCCACGGGGTCAGCACCGGCAACGCGGCGATCGGGCGCTGCCGGAGCCCCGCCTCCAGCGCATAGCCATTCATCATCTGGCCGTAGCGCAGCACATCCGGCCCTCCGATATCGAAGGTGCGGTTGACCGATTCGGGTAGTTCTGCAGCGAGCAGCAAGTAGTACAACACGTCACGAACAGCGATCGGCTGGATGAAGTTGCGCACCCACTTCGGTGCAGGCATGTAGGGCAACACCTCGGTGAGGTGGCGAATCATTTCGAACGAGGTTGATCCCGAGCCGATCACGACTCCCGCTTGAAAAGCGACGGTCGGTACCCCGGATGCCAGCAGAATCTCGCCAACCTTCTGGCGCGAAGAAAGATGTTTCGAGAGCTTGCCGCCCGGTGGGCGCAGGCCCCCCAAGTACACGATCCGACCGACACCGGAATCGGCCGCAGCTCGCGCCACCGTCTCGGCCGCCAGGCGCTCCATCTCTTCGAAGTTGCCGCGAGACCCCATGGAGTGCACCAAGTAGTAGAGCACATCGATGCCGGCGCAGGCCGTAGCCACGGCCTCCGGGTCACGCAGGTCGCCTTCGATGACCGTCACCCGCGTGACCCAGGGCACATCGATGAGCTTTTGCACCGATCGCACCAGGACCGTCACCTCGTACCCTGCATCCAACAGCCGCGGAACGAGGCGCCCACCGATGTATCCGGTGGCTCCGGTCACCAGGACGGATTTCACGGCACCTTCCTCTCCCCGGCCCGTGCTTTCATCTCGAAATGGGCGGCGAGTGCTGCCTGTCGCGAGTGCGCGAGGTCGACGATGGGGGCTGGGTATTCGGTTCCCTCACACTCGGGAACATACTGCAGGATGTAGCTGCGCTCCGGATCAAACTTCTTCGCCTGCACTTCTGGGTTGAAGATCCGGAAGTAGGGCGCCGCATCCGCCCCCGAACCCGCGACCCATTGCCAATTGAACGGGTTCGCGGCGGGATCCGCATCGACGAGGGTGTCCCAGAACCAGCGCTCTCCCTCACGCCAATCGATCAGCAGATTCTTCGTGAGAAACGATGCCGTCACCATCCGGACCCGATTGTGCATCGTCCCCGTCTGCCAGAGTTCACGCATCCCGGCGTCGACCAGGGGGATCCCCGTTTGCCCCCGTTGCCACGCCTCCAAGGCACGCCGGTCAAGCACCGGCCACTGAAAGTCATCGAACTCCCGCCGCCAAGGCATGTCGGCAAGCCGGGGCGAGTGAAAGAGCACATGCCAAGAAAACTCCCTCCACCCAACTTCGCTGAGGAACTTGGCTGCGCCATCGGCCCCACGCGGAGACAGGCTGGGGCGAATCGCACGGACCTCGTGCCAAATTTGGTGCGCGCTGATCTCCCCCCACCGCAGGTGCGGTGAGAGGCGGGAGGTGGCGTGTTGAGCCGGCACATCGCGGCCCAACGAATACCCCTCCAACTCGTCGTCGAGAAATCGCTGCAAGCGCGCGCCGGCAGACGCCTCCCCGGGAATCCAGGTCCGGCGGAGCCCCGAAGCCCAATCTGGGTTGCTCGGCTGCAACGCCCATTCCTCCAGCGCATCCGTGTCGACCGACGGTGCCGCGACACCCGCGGGCGTCGGCACGGGAAGCGGCGCACGAGGCTCGGGCCCAGCAAGGCACGCGCGCCAGAACGGCGTGAACACCGAATATGGCGTCCCCCCACCGGTCCGGATCGTCCACGGCTCGAAGAGCAGCGAGGCCTGGAAACTCGCCGCTTCGAGCCCACACGCACGGAGCTGCGATTCGAGGCGGGTATCGATCGCAATCTCAGCGAGACCGTATCGTCGATTCCAGAGAATCCTCGTCGCCCCCGACTCTGCCACCACGAGTCGCACGACGGCCTCCGTCGCCCCTTTGCGCAGGACCAATGGGACTCCGAGCGGCTCGAGCGACGCTCGCAACGCCAGCAGGCTCTCATGCAGCCACCATCGCGAGGCGCCGCCCAGCGGGCGAATATCGGAGCTGACCTCATCAAGGACGTACAAGGCGATCACCGATCCCTGACGCTCCAGGGCCGCATGCAACGCGGGATTGTCAGCCACACGCAAATCATCGCGGAAGAGCACCACTGTCACATCGGCGGGACCGGCCGGCTGCACTCCTGTTGTGCTCATGTTCATTGCCTCCCCCAGGAGCCTACCGAGCAGGAGTGACAGCACCATCGCCACGATCGCCGAGTCGCGGGCAACACGAAGCTCATGTTCGTGCGCGCGAGCGCTCGAGCCTCACGGGCGGGCTGGCCGCCGGCGCCTGCCGTACGCCGGCTCCCGGAGCACCGACGGTTGCACGCTCAAAGCGACAACGCGGGGCATTTTCGGTGGATCTGAGGGGATTCGAACCCCTGACCTCTTCATTGCGAACGAAGCGCGCTACCAACTGCGCCACAGACCCTTGAACTCGAAAAGACTATCACGCGAACGCAGCCGTGTTGCGACCATTCGTCGCGCCCGCGGCGCCCCGAGGCGCTGTCTGCTAGCCGCTGCGACGGGCGAGGAGCTCGCGAACGTGCGCCTCGATCTCGGCGTCATCGACCACGCCCATGCTCGCCCACTTCGACGGCACGGCCGGCGCTGCGGGCGCGACCGGGGTGGCCGGCGCGTGTGCGGCGCGCGCGGTCTCGATCGACACGGGTGCGGGTCGCAGCGCGGCAGCACGTTCGCGCATGGCCTCGGCCATCGCCGCCTCGCGCAGGCGCTCCTGCGCGTCGCGCGCGTCCTGGGCGGCGGCGGCACGTGTGCCCGCCGAAGCCACGAGCTGCTGCGGGAGCGGGCGCGGCGTCCAGCTGGCGCGGCGGACCGTGACCGGAAGTTCGAAATCTTGGAGGTCGCTCACGGGGCGGGCCGCGGCATCCACGGTCACCGAGCGCGTCGCGGCCCGCGCCGCAACCGACGCCATGCGCTGCAGCACCACCAGGCCGCCGACGGCGAGCACACCACCGATCCACAGCAGTGCCTGCGCGCCGGTGGCGAGGAGTTGCCAGACACCGAGACCGATGAGCGCGAGCGAGGCGAACAGCGCGACCGTCGCGGCCAGCCGCGTGCGACGCCGCGCACGAGCCATGCGCGCGGCCGGCGCGAAGCGCACTGCCGCGAGCTGCTCACGCAACGCTTCAGCCGCGGCCTGCTCCTGCTCGGCACGAACTTGCTTGGCGAGGCGCTGCTGGGTGCGGGAGGTGCGAGCGTTGAGCTCGAGCCGAACCTCGTCGGGGGTCTCGCTCGTCTCGGCGAAGATGCGGATCGCCTGGTTCAGGCGCACCGCGTTGCGCTCCGCCGCGTTGAACTGGTGGCGCGCATGCCACGAGGGCAAGAGATACACCAGCCACAGCACCACCGCGACCAACACGACGACACCGCCGCCCAACACCTGTCCACCCATACAGCCACGCTAGGGGCTGGATGCCACGGCTCGCGACGCCGCGCGGGCGTGTCGATCAAGTTCAACTGAAACTTGAGGCTTGACGGGGTGCCGTTAGCTCTCCGGCAGCTGGTCGTGCGGTGGCACGTCGGCCGCGTGCTGCGGCGCCTGCCCGGCGATCCAGCGCGCGAGCACGCCCTCGGGTACCTCCTCGCGCACGAGCGCGAACGCGTAGTGATCGCGCCAATCGCCGTCGATGTGGATGTAGCGCCGGCGCAGCCCCTCGTACCGAAAGCCAAGCTTTTGCACGACCCGCAGGCTTGCGCTGTTCTCCGGGCGGATGCAGATCTCCATGCGGTGCAGGCCGAGCTCGCCGAAGCAGACATCGGTGGCCAGCGCGACCGAGGTCGGCGTCACGCCACGCCCTGCGGCCTTCTTGCTCACCCAGTAGCCGAGGGTTGTCGAGCTCAGCGAGCCACGCGCCATCCCCCACACGTTGAGCTGGCCGACAACCTGCCCCTCGCTCTCCATCACGAATGGCACGCCCTGCCCGTCGCGATACTGCTGCAGGAGCCGGCGGATGCCGGTTCGCATATCGAACGAGACGGGGCCGTCTGGGCTCGTCGCCTCCCACGGCTTGAGCCAGGCGCGGTTGGCCATGAGCTCGTCTTGCAGCACCCGCGCGTCACGCGGCCGCACGAGTCGAATCGAGGTGGTGCCGTGCGCGAGCACCGATGGTCCGAACTCCACGTGACCTCTCTTCGCCGTCGTTGGCGGGTGGCTGGATGTGCTGCGCGCCGGGCTAGAGCCCGGCGGCGAATTCCTTGAACCAGGGGCGCAGCTCGAGCCCCAGATCCTCGCGATCGACGGCCAGCTGGACGATGGCCTTGATGTAGTCGACCCTATCGCCGGTGTCGTAGCGACGACCGCGGAAGACGACGCCGTACACACCGCCGCCCTCACCATCGGCGTCGGTCGCGAGCTCCTGCAGTGCGTCGGTCAGCTGAATCTCGCCGCCCTTGCCGGGCGCCGTGTGCTCGAGCACATCGAACACGCGCGGCGTGAGCACATAGCGGCCGATCACCGCGTAGTTCGACGGCGCTTCCTCGCTCTTGGGTTTCTCGACCAGCCCGGTCACCCGCAGCACATCGGGGTCGTCGGTGACCTCGACCGCCGCGGCGCCGTACATGTGGATCATGGAGGGGTCGACCTCCATCAGCGCCACGACCGATGCGCCGCGCTTCTCGTATTCCTCGATCATCTTGGGCAGCAGCGGATCGCGCTCATCGATGAGGTCGTCACCGAGCATGACGACGAAGGGTGCATCGCCCACGTGCGTGCGGGCGCGCAGCACCGCGTGCCCGAGCCCCTTCGGCTCCCCCTGACGGACGAAGTGGATGTCGGCGAGGTCGGAGGATTCGATGACGCGGCGCAGTCGATCATCGTCGCCTTTGTCTTTGAGCTTGCCCTCGAGTTCGGGCATCGCATCGAAGTGGTTCGAGATGGCGTTCTTGTTGCGGCCGATGATGACGAGGATATCGTCGATGCCGGCCGCTGCAGCCTCTTCGACCACGTACTGGATGGCCGGCTTGTCGACGACCGGGAGCATCTCCTTCGGCATCGCCTTCGTCGCCGGGAGGAATCGGGTACCCAGTCCGGCGGCGGGAATGACGGCTTTCATGCGCTTGGAAGACATAGCGAACACCCTACCGAACGCCGCCTCCGGCATGACGATCTAGACTGACACCCATGTCTGACGACATCACCAACGACAAGCGCGCGCTCAGGGCCGAGCTGCGTGAGCGCCGCCAACTGCTCACCCCGGCGCAGCTCGCGGCCGCCGAAGCAGGCATCACCGAGCAACTGCGCGAGCTGCTCGCAAATCTCGGGGTGCAATCGCTCTCGTGCTATCTCTCGGCGCGCACCGAGCCTTCGACACGTGGATTCCTCAACTGGGCCACCGCCGAGGGGATCCGCGTGCTGCTGCCCGTCACCCGCGCCGACGGACTGCTCGATTGGGCGGTCGCGAGCACCGATGGCACCGAGACGGAGGGGCTGTTCGGCCTGCCCGAGCCGGAGGGCGAATTGCTCGGCCCGATCGCGGTCAACGATGTCGATCTCATGATCGTGCCCGCGGCATCCATCGACCGCACCGGGATGCGCCTGGGCTGGGGGCGCGGCTACTTCGACAAGACGCTCGGCTCGATGGAGAACCGCCCACCGGTGTATGCCGTCGTCTTCGACACCGAGCTCGTCGAGGCCGTGCCGCGCGAGCTGCACGACCAGGGCGTCACGGGTGTGGTCACCCCCACGCGCACCCTCACCTTCGACGCCGCGCGGCACTGAGCCGCGCCGCACAATACCTTCGCCGCACCGCGCCGCGCCCGATCCTTACCGACACACCGCCCCAGCGACACACAGCCCCAGCGAAACACAGGAGCCATGCCCACCTACGCCTACGCCTGCACCGAGTGCGCGCACTCGTTCGACATCCACCAGTCCTTCAGCGAGGACTCGCTGACCACCTGCCCCGAGTGCGAGGGCCGCCTGCGCAAGGTGTTCGGCAACCTCGGCGTGACCTTCAGCGGCTCCGGCTTCTACCGGACCGACTCGCGCAGCGGCGCATCGACGTCGGGGTCTTCGGGTTCCTCGGGTTCTTCGGGTTCTTCATCGGGTTCCGGCGGCGCGGGCGGTGGCGCCTCGGGGGCATCTTCGGCATCATCGAAGGCGGGGTCAACCTCCGCTTCCACCGCGGCGAGCGCGTAACCACGCGTCCGCCCCAACCGCAAGGACACCGCTCGTGATTCAGGGTTTCAAAGAATTCATCCTCCGCGGCAACGTGATCGACCTGGCCGTCGCCGTCGTCATCGGTGCTGCGTTCACGGCGATCGTCAACGTCGTGGTCAGCGCGCTGATCAATCCGCTGATCAGCCTCTTCTTCGCGGCCGACAGCCTCGACACGGCGCTCGTGCTGACCGTGCCGACCCTCGGTGGCGGCGAGGCCGAGTTCGCGTTCGGCTCGATCATCGGCGCGATCATCAACTTCATCGCCGTCGCCGCGGTCGTCTACTTCGTCTTCGTCATGCCGATGAACCGTGCCAAGGAAGCCGCCGAGCGTAAGGCCGGCGTGCCCGCCGAGGAAGAGGCTCCGCTGCCCACGGAGACCGAGCTGCTCGTACAGATCCGCGACCTCCTCGAGAAGCAGGCGCCGCAGACGCGGGCCTGATCACCCAGACAGCCACGATGCCCCCGTGCCGATCGGTGCGGGGGCATCCTGCGTTTCGGCGGGGCCGCGCGCGTCAGTAGTGCGGCGGCACACGTCAGTAGTGCGGCGGCACGTCCGCGCGCAGCTGCGCGTCGTTCGGCCCGGTGTCGCCTCTCCCCGGCACGGGCCGGGGCGCATCGCCCATGGCCTCGGCGTGGGTGGGCTCGGCGGTCGTGTTCGGCGCCGGCGTCAGCTTGGCGCGACGGGATGCCCCGACCCGCACGATGCGCTGCCGCGGTGTTGCCGGGGCCGGGGCCGGGGCCGCGGCATCCATCTCGCCCTGTTCACCACTCACGAGAGGCAGGCTAGTCGGTGATCGTGGTGATCGGCTGGGTGCTGGCTTCGAGCTCCACGGTCGGCACCGCCGTCGTGGGCCCGACCTCCCGCCCGAGCACGCCCGCGATGCGCGCGGCCACGGCCGCCGGATCGCTGTAGAGGTCGAACGCGTGCACCCGCACGTAGTGCCAGCCGAGGCGGCGGAGCACCTGCGGGCGAAGGCGAAGCGCCTCGCGCAGCGATGAAGCGTGCACCTCCGGGTCGCTCTCTGCGACCACGGCCTTGCCCCCGTGCTTGGCGACGAGCGTCAGCGAGCCGCGGTATCCCAGCGTGCAGTCGATGCCGAGCGCGCGCAGCTCCCGCGCGAGGGTGCGGGTGAGCGGGTCGGCAAGCTCGTCGCGGTCACCCTGTTGCGCGCTCTGGTCGAGGGTGGCGAGAATCTCGAAGAGGGTGCCGGCCCCGTGCGCGAGCGTGCGCCCCTCGAGGGCATCCGGGCGGATCGATGAGACGATCACCATCGAACGGCGCGCGCGGGTCATGCCCACGGTGAGCAGCCGCTCGCCGTCGGGGGTAGTGAGGTCGCCGAAGTCGGAGAGCACGCGCCCGTGGCGGGTGAGGCCGTAGCCGAGCGAGAAGATCACGCGGTCGCGGCTCTCGGCCACCGACTGCTCGAGCGTCAGCACCGCAAACGGCTCCGCGCTGTCGCGGGCGGCGAACTCGGCCAGCTCCGGCCGCTCGGCGAACTTCACGGTGATCTCGTGCCGCAGACGCTCGGCGTGCCTCGGGCTGGCGGTGACGACCATGAGCGACTCGCCGGGGCGGTTCATCGCGTGTTCTGCCACGAGCGTGACGATGCGCTCGACCTCGGCGGTGGTGCTCTCGACCGCGCCCGAAATCGGGTCTGGTGCGCCCATGCCCTTCTCGACGTAGTCGACGCTGAGGCTGCCGCGCCCGAGGTACGAGCCCGCCCACGGGAGCGAGACGATCTCGCCGCCGTAGAACGCATCGTTCACGAGCTCGGCGAGGTCTTCGCCGCCTGCGCGGTAGCTGCGGGTCAGGGTCATCACGGGCAACAGCTCCGCAAGGCGCTCGAACACCGAGGTTTCATCGAACGCCGGCGGTGCGGCGGGGGCTGGGGCCGCTGCGGCACCCGCGGCGGCGGGGCTCGCTGCTGCAGCGCCTGCGGCGATGGCGGCGCCCGCGGCGGCGGCCTGCGTCGTCCCGGCACCGGCTACCGGGTCCTCGCTCAGGATCGGCAGAAGCTGCGTCTGGCCGGCCGCGCCGGGTTGGCCCAGTTGGGCCGCCTGCACCTCGGGCTGCGTGACGGCGATCGTGAACGGGCTCGGCCGCTGCGTCGCAGGGTCACCGAAGGCGACGAGCTGGTGCGCTCGGCGGATCGCGGGCGCCGCCTCGGCAAGGTTCATGCCCGCGGCATCCACCAGCAGCACCGCGTCGAACTCGAGGCCCTCGGGCAGCTGCGGCACGTCGTACGGCGACGCGAGCCACACGGGCGCGAGCGTGCGGGTGAGGGTGGGCGCGGCATCCATCAGCGCTCGGGGCGTCACCTGCCCGCGAGTGAGTGCGCGCTTGAGCGCGGCCGCCTCACCGGGCTCATCGATCAGGCCGATCTTCCACTTCTCAGACATCCGCCAGGCCAACAGCTGGCCGGATGCCGCGGCATGCGCCTCGTCGACAAGCCGGAAGTCGCGCTCCAATCGGTCAACGACCGAGGTGTTGGCGCCCAGGAGCGCGCGCTGACCGCGCAGCATGACCTCCAGCGCCGACTGCCACCAGACAAACTCGAGCTCTGCGGCGACCCGGTCTTCGGCGACGTGGCGGACCGAGAGCTCGGTGAGCAGCGGGTCAAGCCCGATCGCCTCGAGCTCGGCGCGCAGGGCGACCCGCTCCTGCAGGTTCTCCATGACGTCGCTGTCGGCGGCGAGGCCAGAAAGCGTGTGGACCAGCTCGGCGACGGGGAGCGCGTTCAGGTGCGTCCCCCGCTCCCGGGCGAGGGCGCCGTCGAGCGCCTCCAGGTCGGCGTGCACCCGCTGCCAGGCGACCTGCACGTCACCGAGGCCGAGCGGCACCTCCGGCACCACACCCACCTCGACGTAGCGCTGCCACTGCGTCCGCTGCTCCTGGATCCGCACCAGTGACTCGTGCAGATCGGCGACGTGCACGCCGGGGCGCAGGTACTCCTTCGCGAGGCGGCGCAGGCGGCGGCGCTGCGGGCCGGTCATGTTCGCCGACTCGCGGCGCGGGCCGAGCGCGGTGATCATCTCGCCCAGCGGGCGCTCGAACGCGGAGCGCTTGAAGCGGTCGAGCGAGTCGCGGATCCCGCGCAACAGCAGCAGGTAGTCACCGAGCTCGTCGATCGACTGGAACGGACGCATCCGCGTCGGCCCGATCAGCTCGTACCCGCGCTCGAGCAGCAGCGGCACATCGCGCTGGTGCAGGCGCTTGGCGAGCGCGTGCGTGTCGATCGCCTGCGCGGTCGTCGCGAACGACACCCCGTACCAGGGCGAGTCGTTCGGGCCGAAGCGAAACTCGCCGAGCCGGGCGGCGAGCGCCAGCTTCTGCGCGGCGCCCTCCCGGTCGGCCGCAATGGCGGCGAGCGCCGGGGCCTCGAGGCGCGTGCGGGTGATCAGGGTCGGGTCGGCGGTGCAGATGCGGGTCAGCTCGCGCAGGGTCTCGAGCGGGCTGACGCCGAGCTGTGGATGCTGCTGCGACAGCGCACCCCGATAGTCGAGCAGGACCGAGCGCAGCCGCACGAGCGCTTCGTCCACCTCCGCCAGCGGCGGGGCCGCGGCCTTCTCGTTGCGGCCGATCGCGCGGATCAGGTCACGCTGCAGGGTCGGTGCGGTGACCGCCAGCCCGGGCAGGCCGATCTTCGACAGGCGCAGGCGGATCCCCTCGAGCGTCGAACGACGCGGGCTCACGACGAGCACGCGCTTGTGCTCGCCCACCAGCGAACCGATCGCGTTGACGACGGTCTGCGTGCCGCCCGTGCCGGGCAGCGTTGCGACGGTGAACGAGCGGCCGGCGGCGATCGCCGCGATCACGGCCTCCTGCTCGTCGTCGGCATCGAGCAGGAGCGTGTCGTTGGCGGGCGCGCGACGGTCGGGGTTTGTGACCGTGACCTCGGCGTGCGACGCCGCAAGCGCCTCCCGGTCGCCCGGGTGCCCGGCGAGCGCATCGAGCACGCGATGCTCGAGCGGGTCGCGGCGGCCGGGGGCCAGGTCGCGAACCAGGCCACGCGCGACGTCGGCGAAAGTCGAGACGACCAGGCGCGGACGCACGGTGAACGAGCCGATGTGCGCGGTGAGCCCCCGCAGTCGGTCGATGACCGGCTGCGGCTTGAACACGCCGTCGGCGTGGGCGAGGAGCGCGAGCGATGCGCCGTCGAGGCCGATGCCGAAGTGCTCTTCGAGCACCGTGACCAGCTCGGGGTTGACGACGAAGCCGCCCTGCAGCTTCAGCTCGAAGTCGGGGCCGTCGCCGGCCGTGCCGCGGCGGCGGATCGCGAGCGGGCGCAGCAGCACCGGCGCGGTGTACGTCGCGCCATCGTTGACCCACGTCGCAAGACCGACGGCAAGGTGCACGGCGTTGATGCCGCGGACGGTGCGCAGTTCGACGTTCTTCGCCGTGATCGCGTCGGCCGCGCGGCGGGCCTGCAACAGCGCGACCTCATCGCGGAACAGGTTCGAAAGCAACGTGGACTGCCCCGTGATGAACGTGGGCAGGCTGCTCGGGTGCGCCTTCGTGATGTCGATCCCGATCTCGGGCTCATCGACGTAGCGCAGCAGCGAAGAGGGCCCGCCGATCTCGGCGAGCTCGGCGCGCAGGCGCTGCCGCTCGGCGTCGGCGACGTGCGAGACGGCCACGCCCGGCTCGGCGACGGCCAGATCGTGCGGGGCGACGGTGGCGCCGTGCCCGGTCTCGGGCGCGTTCGAGTCGTCGCTCAGATCGAACGCCGTCATACCATCACCACGCCACACAGCACACAGACTATGCGCGCGCGCGCCAGATCACCGTAGGCGGGCAGAGTTTCGCGGGATTGCCGGGGTCATGTCGGGTCATCCGCGCCGTCTTCGTCCGCGTTCGTCCGCGAGGTCTTCATTCGCGTCGTCGGATGGATACCGCACCCCGATCTGTCGGCGGATCTCGTCGATGATCCGCAGCACATCCATCGTGTCGTCCGGTGACATCACCTCGCTGCGGGTGCGACCCGCAGCGACCAGCGACTCGAGCTCGAGCGCCTGAAAGTGCATGCCGCAACCCTCGTGCGAGGCGGTGAACGCGCCAAGCTGGGTGCCCTCGGCGTCGAGCAGGCGCACATCGAACGGCCACTCGTAGGCGTTCGGCAGCACCTCGATCCGGCCCCGCTCCCCCATGATGGTCACCGCGTTGGTGCCGACCGTGTCGATCGAGGTCGTGACGGTGGCGAGGGCCCCGCCTGCGTATTCGAGGACGGCGGCGGCTGCGGCATCCACGCCCTGCTCGGTGAGCCGGCCCCGCGCGGCGATCGCGACGGGCGCGCCGAGCACCGCCTGCACGAATGAGATGGCGTACACGCCCACATCAAGCAGCGCTCCGCCGCCGAGCTCGATGGCGCGGACACGGTGGGTCGGATCGGTCGAGAGCACCGTCGAGCGGTCGGCGCTCATCGCGCGGACCCGGCCGATGTGGCCCTCAGCCAGCCAGTCCTCGATCACGCGCATGTAGGGCAGGTAGCGCACCCACATCGCCTCGAGGGCGATCACGCCGCGTGCGGCCGCCGCATCGAACACGGTCTGCGCCTGCGCGGCGCTCATCGCAAACGCCTTCTCGACCAGCACGTGCTTGCCGTGCGCGATGGCCTGCAGCGCCTGCTCGGCATGGAAGGGATGCGGCGACGCGATGTAGACGGCGTCGATCTCGGGGTCGGCGCACAGCTGCGCGTAGTCGCCGTAGGCGCGCGCGAGCGAGAACTCGGCGGCGAACGCCTGGGCGCGGGCGAGCTCGCACGAGGCGACGGCATCGACGCGCAATCCGTGCCGCCGCATGTCGGCGACTTGCCGGTGCGCGATGATCCCGGGGGCGATGATCCCCCAGCGCACGGGGTGGGGTGCCGCGGCGGCCGATGTGCTCATGCGGCCCAGCGTGGCACGGCTCACCCCTCCTGCACAGCCCCCGCTCGCGTGCATGAGTGCGGTGGATGCTGCGCCCTTCCGCCGCCCCCGCCCGTCGGCCGCGCGCCCGCGCCAAGATGGTGCCATGACTCCCCCGGCCTCCCTGCCACCTGTGCCGCCCGCGCCGCCCGCGGCTCCTGCGGCTTTCTCGGCGCCCGTGGCTTCTGCGACTCGTGCTGCGTCTCCGGCGCCCTTGGCTCCCGCGGCTTCTGCAGCTCCTGCAGCTCCTGTACCGCCCGCGACTTCTGCGGATTCTGCGGATTCTGCGGCGCGTGCTGGGTCTCCGGCGCCCCCGGCGCGCACCGCGCCTGCCGCGTCCCCCGCGCCGCTGACTGCTTCGGCTTCCTCGGCGCCCTCGACTGCTCTGGCTTCCCTCGTGACGCCGACGCCCGTCGGCGACGCGCTCCTGATCGCATCACACCGAGGACTACTCGCCCTCGAGTTCGTCGCGAACGGCGATGCGGCGCGCCAGCGCGACGACATGCAGGGCGGGGCGTTCGGGCCGCGCGTGTTCGGACCGAACGGCGAGCCGGTGTTCGCCATCGACGTCGCAGAAGCGGTGCGCGGCGCAGGCGACGGCGCGGACGGCGGACGGCGTGGCGCGGGCCACGACGTAGGCGGCGGCCAGCCGAGAGCAGGCGACAACCCAGTTGGCGGTCGGGCCGATGCAAGCAACGCTCAAAGTCGTCGGGCCGGTGCCCGCAACGACGCGGGCGGCGCGACTGGCGCAGCCTCCGACGGCGCGAGGCACACACAGAGCGCGGGCGACGATGGCATCAGCACTGCGATAGTCGCTGGCGCCGTGCGCGAGCCCGACTGGCCACCGGCGCTGGTCGAAGCCGCCGCGATCCTGTGCGCCGCAGCAGCGCAGCTCGACGAATACTTCGCCGGCGACCGACGCGACTTCACGATCCCCCTGGATTGGCGGCACGTACAGGGGTTCTCCGCCGACGCCCTTCGCGCGGTGACCGAGATCCCCTACGGCGAGACGGCGGCATACGGCGAGGTGGCAATCATGGCCGGCCGCCCGCGAGCAGCCCGCGCGGTCGGTACGGCGTGCGCGCGCTCACCCTGGTCGATCATCGTCCCCGTGCACCGCGTGGTTCGCGCCGACGGCACGATCGGCCCATACGGCAACAACCCCGAGACCAAGCGACTACTCATCGACCTCGAAAGGCAAAACAATGCGTGATGCACGGCAGCACATGAAGCCCGACGCCGTCACGATCGGCGGCAACGCCGCCGATCCGAGCCGACACGCGGGAGCGGTGGGCGAGGGAGGTACGGCGAGCGGCCCGGCCGACCGCGCGGCCCTTCGCGCGACCACCGGCCCGGCCAACGGTGCGACCAGCGGTTCAGGCACCAGCGCGGCGAGCGACGCTGGACTGATCGTCGGCGCCGATGGCCGCGCGCGTCCCCGATGGGCAGCCACAGACCCGCTGCTGCGCGAGTACTACGACACCGAGTGGGGCATGCCGGTGCGCGACGAGCATGGACTGTTCGAACGGCTGAGCCTCGAAGCGTTCCAATCAGGCCTGTCGTGGGTCACCGTGCTGCGCAAACGGCCGGCATTCCGCGCTGCGTTTGCAGACTTCGACCCGGAGATGGTGGCGGAATTCGGGGAGGTCGACGTCGAGCGGCTCCTGGCTGATGCATCCATCATTCGCAATCGCATGAAGATCGAGGCGACGCTGCAGAATGCCCGAGCCACGCTCGCGCTGCGCGGGGAGGGCGGCCTCGCTGAGCTGATCTGGTCGTTCCAGCCGTCCGACACCCCGAAGCCGGCGCGCATGAGCGAGGTGCCGAGCACATCGCCTGAGTCGGTCGCATTGGCCAAGACGCTGCGCGCAAAGGGGTTTCGCTTCGTCGGTCCGGTGACGGCGTTCGCGCTCATGGAGGCGGTCGGCATCGTCGATACGCACCTGCTCGGAAGCCACCGACGCGGCTCATCGGGCGTCTGGACAGCAGAAGGAAGCCAGGATACCGGGCGGCTGGCCGTTACCGAATGTTGACGTTTGTCCCCCAAATGGGTGACAGGCTCCGGCCGACGCCTCCTGTATCATTGCTCGCGGGGGGCTGCATCAAGGGTATCCGTTGCCTATCCCCAATATGGCAAGTGCGCTCACCCCAAGGAGCGCCCGCGGAGGATGCAGAACTGCAGGGGCCCCCTCGAGTCGTCCAGTCCCCAATGGGCCACTCGAGGGGGCCATTTCTGCGTGTAGCGCACTTCGCGCTGTGGCAATTGTTGCGCCCCGAACGAGCGTTGCGCTAGACGCCTGTGCGCGCCCGCGAAAAGTGAACGTGTTGCACACAAGTTTGCGGCACGCACGACGCACGATGCGCGCGTTCAATGACATCTGGCATGAACGGGCCCAAACACGGCGAAGATCGACCTCCGCGGCGCTACGAGGCAGCACGCACGCCGCGTTCCACGGCACCCAGCGCCCAGTAACTCGCCCCCAGCCCCCGCGCACGTCACAGCGCCGCGTCACGGCACCCGGCACCCGGCACCCGGCACCCGGCAAACGTTCGCCCGGGCCCGCTTGACCCAGCCCGCTTGCCCCACCAGTCCACCCCGGCCCGCGCCATACCCGGTCTACATCCAACCCCGGCCCATTCCCCCGACCCCGGCCCGCGTCACTGACCACCGCACCATGGGGATCCCCGCGAACCACGTTGCCGGGGCATCCACGCCAACGCCGCGCGCCAGCGCACACAGGCCGAGCGAAACACCACCATTGCACCGAGACACCATGCGCGGCGTGGTGTCTCGGCCCGATCGTGGTGTCTCACCGCACGGGGCCGAGGCCGGAGCCTGAGTCGTCCTGCACAGGCATCCCGAACCGGGTGTCGCTGCACATCTCGGCGTCGTTCGACCGCAGCCCCAGCATGCGCGACGAGCATGGCGTCATGCCTCCCCTCACCACCACGCCGCAATCGCCGGTCGCACTGTTCCTGGCGCGCGACATGGTCGGCGCGCAGCGGCGCGTGTCGAGAAACCCCGACTTCGTGCGCGTGCGGCCGGGCGTCTACGCCGCGCACGAGGCATGGCGCGCGCTGAAGCCTTGGGAGCGATACGCGACCCGCGTGCACGCATTCGCACAGGTCAGCCCCGGAACCGTGTTCTCGCATGAGTCCGCGGCGGTCGCGCATGGGCTTCCGATCTTCGGCGAACCGCGCGACATTCACGTGTTCGACCCTGACCGCACGACGTCGAGGCGCTTCGGCGACGTCGCCGTCCACGCCAGCCGGACGGACCGGGCAATTGAGGCGTGCGGCACGCTGCTGGTCACGGATATCGCACACACCGCGGTCGACCTCGGCCGGGTACTCCCGCCTGCCTTCGGGCTCGCGGTTATCGACCGCGCCGCGCAATCCTGCGGGATCGAGCGCTTGGCACAGCTCGCCGCGGCACAGCGCGCGGCGCGCGGCCGTGCGATGTTGCGCTGGCTCCACGCCCACGCGGACCCGCGGAGCGAATCAGCGGGTGAGAGCGTCAGCCGTGCCGTCATCAGCTGGTTGGGATTTGCAGCGCCGGATCTCCAGCTTGAAGTTCGTTGCGAGGGATTCCGCTACCGCGTCGATTTCGCGTGGGAGGGCGGCCGGATCATCGGCGAGTCAGATGGCTACGGCAAGTACCTCACCGGTGACCCCGAACTCACCAAAGCACGACTCGTTGCCGAAAAAGTCCGTGAGGATCGTCTGCGCCGGAGCGGGGCTGCCGTCGCCCGCTGGGATTGGTCCGCCGTGATGCGGGGAACACCTCTCGGCGAGCGCTTGCACCGCGCCGGCGTCAGACAACCCCGCCGCCCACAGCACGCCATGCTCGCGACGCTCGGCGCGCACCCTCGTTCGTTCGCATCGGCCGAGCCCGTTCCGATTCCGTCCCAATGAACACGCACACGCCGACGCACGCACGGTGCCGCACACCACAGCGCACGCGCACACCGAACGACACCGGGGGTGTGGCGCATCGCGCGCATCACACCCCCGGCGAACCGCACAAGCGCAGCGAGCTACGCAAACGCCTCCGCAGGCGGACACGCGCACATCAGATTGCGGTCACCGTAGGCGTTGTCGATCCGGCGCACCGGCGGCCAGTACTTCGTGCGCACCTGCCCCGACACCGGGTACACCGCGATCTCGCGCGAGTAGGCATGGTTCCACTCCCCCACGACCACGGCCTCCGCGGTGTGCGGGGCGCCCACGAGCGGGTTGTCATCGGCTGGCCACACGCCGGCGGCCACGGCGTCGGCCTCGGCCTTGATGGCGATCATGGCGTCGATGAAGCGGTCGATCTCGGCGATGTCCTCGCTCTCGGTCGGTTCGACCATCAGCGTCCCCGCGACCGGGAACGACATGGTCGGCGCATGGAAGCCATAGTCCACCAAACGCTTGGCAACGTCGTCGACGGTGATGCCCGTGGCATCCCGAAGCGGTCGCAGATCAAGGATGCACTCGTGCGCGACCAACCCGCCCTCGCCCGTGTAGAGCACCGGAAAGTGTTCCCGGAGCCTGGCCGCGATGTAGTTCGCGGCCAGCACCGCCGCACCGGTCGCCTCGCGCAGCCCGTCGGCGCCCATCATCCGCATGTACGCCCACGAGATCGGCAGGATGCCCGCGCTGCCGTACGGCGCCGCCGAGATCGGGCCGCCCTCGTGCACGAACCCGCCGTGGTCGAGGCGCTGCATGAACGGATGCCCCGGCAGAAACTTCGCCAGGTGTGCCTTGGCCGCGACCGGCCCAACGCCGGGACCGCCGCCGCCGTGCGGAATCGCGAACGTCTTGTGCAGATTCAGGTGCGAGACGTCGCCGCCCAGATCGCCGAAGCGGGCGAAGCCGAGCAGCGCGTTGAGGTTGGCACCGTCGACGTACACCTGCCCGCCCGCGTCGTGCACGGCCTGCGTGATCTCGAGCACCTCGTGCTCGTACACGCCGTGTGTCGAGGGGTATGTGATCATGAGCGCCGAGAGCGTCTCGGCGTGCGCCGCGATCTTCGCGCGCAGATCGCCGAGGTCGACGTTACCGGCCTCGTCGCACGCGACGACGACGACCTGCATCCCCGCGAGCACGGCGGACGCCGCGTTTGTGCCGTGCGCCGACGAGGGGATGAGGCACACCGTGCGGCCGAGCTCGCCGCGCTCGCGGTGGTACGCCCGGATCGCCAGGAGCCCGGCGAGCTCACCCTGCGATCCGGCGTTGGGCTGCAGCGAGACCGCGTCGTAGCCGGTGACCTCGGCGAGCCACGTCTCGAGCTGCTCGATCAGCGCGAGCGAGCCGAGGGCGTCCTGCTGCGGAGCGAACGGGTGCAGCCCGGCGAACTCGGGCCAGGTGATCGCCTGCATCTCGGTCGCGGCGTTGAGCTTCATCGTGCACGAGCCCAGCGGGATCATGCCACGATCGAGCGCGTAGTCGCGATCGGCGAGCAGCTTCAGGTAGCGCATCATCGCCGTCTCGTTGTGGTGGGTGCGGAACACCTCGTGCGTCAGGTAGTCGCTCGTGCGCACGAGCGCATCCGGCACCGCCGCGATCGGCGCCGCGCCCGCGAGCGAGAGCGTGCGCGCACCCGGCGGCACGAAGGCCGCGCCCGGCAACGCCGCCACCCCGAACGCCCACGCCACGTCGGCGAGTTCGGCGACGGTGGTCGTCTCATCGACCGCGACGCCGACGGTCGAGGCATCCACCTGCAGCAGTTGGATACCTCGCTCCCGCGCCCGCTCCACCACCTGCGCCGCGGCGCCGTCGGTGACCACGCGAAGGGTGTCGAAGAGGCTCTCGTGCGCGAGCGTCAGCCCGCCCGCGCGGAGCGCGTCCGCCAGGGCGTGCGCCTTCGTGGAGACGCCCTCGGCGACGGCGCGGAGCCCCGCGGGGCCGTGGTACACCGCATACATGGACGCCATGACTGCCAGCAGCACCTGTGCGGTGCAGATGTTCGAGGTCGCCCTCTCGCGGCGAATGTGCTGTTCGCGCGTCTGCAGCGCGAGCCGGTAGGCGGGCGCGCCGACGGCGTCCTGCGAGACGCCGACGAGACGGCCGGGCAGCTGGCGCTCAAGGCCGCCGCGCACGGCGAGGTAGCCCGCGTGCGGTCCGCCGAAGCCGAGGGGCACGCCGAAGCGCTGCGTGGTGCCCGCCGCGATGTCGGCGCCGAGCTCGCCGGGCGAGGTCAACAGGGTGAGCGCGAGCAGGTCGGCGGCGACGACGACGAGCCCGCCGCGCTGCTTGACCGCGGCGATCACCGCGCTCGGATCCCAGACCCGGCCGGAGGCGCCCGGGTACTGGATGAGCGCGCCGAACACATCGAGGTCGTCGTCCGCGAGCGCGGGGGCTGTGAAGTCGGTGTCGCGCAACTCGATACCCAGCGCCTCGGCGCGGTGCGCCAGCAGCGCGCGGGTCTGCGGCAGGGCATCGGTGTCGACCAGGAACACGGCGCTGCGCGACTTGGAGGCGCGCCGGGCAAGCAGCATCCCCTCGACGACGGCGGTGCCCTCGTCGAGCATCGAGGCGCCCGCGGTGTCGAGCCCCGTGAGCTCGGCAACCATCGTCTGGAAGTTGATCAGCGCCTCGAGGCGCCCCTGCGAGATCTCGGGCTGGTACGGCGTGTAGGCGGTGTACCAGGACGGGTTCTCGAGCACGTTGCGCTGGATCACCGCGGGGGTGATCGTGTCGGCGTAACCGAGGCCGATCATCGGGCGGTGCGGGGTGTTCTGCGCGGCGAGCGCGCGCAGCTCGGCGATCGCCTCGCGCTCGGTCGCCGCCGGCGGGATGCTGCTGCTCGCGCGCGGCTGCACGTGAATCGACGCCGGCACGGCAGTCTCGACGAGCGACTCGACGCTGTCGTAGCCGAGCGCCGCGAGCATGCGCTGCTGCGCCGGGGCGTCGGTGCCGATGTGGCGGCGCGTGAACGCGTCGTGCGCGCCGGTGATGGCCGGGGTGGGGGCGGGAGCGGGAGCGCCGCCCGCAGCGGTCTCGGTGGGGGCGCCGGTCACTGGGCGCCGCCGGTCAGCGCGACGTAGGCGGCGCGGTCGAGCAGGCCCGCGGGCAGCTCGGCCGTCGCCACGCGCACCTTGATCAGCCAGCCGCCCGCAAAGGGTGCGCTGTTGACGAGGCTCGGGTCATCGACCACGGCCTCGTTCACGCCGACGATGTCGCCGTCCATCGGGGCGAACAGCTCGCCGACCGACTTGGTCGACTCGATCTCGCCGACAACCTGCCCGGCGGTCACGCCGGCGTCGATGTCAGGCAGCTCGACGAACACCACGTCGCCCAGCTGCTCGGCGGCGTAATCGGTGATGCCGATGGTCGCGACGTCACCGTCGATCGAGATCCACTCGTGCTCAGGGGTGAAGTGCAGCGTGTTGAGATCGGTCATTTCTTCCTCCGGTAAAAGGGCAGTGCGGTGACGGTGGCGGGCACACGCGTGCCGCGAACGTCGATGGACAAAACGGTGCCGGCATCCGCGAGCGCAGGCGGCACGAACGCCATGGCGATGGGATGCCCGAGGGTCGGGCTCAGCGCCCCGCTCGTGACCTCCCCCACCTGCGTGTCGCCGTCGAACACGGCGTAGCCGGCGCGCCCGGCGCGGCGGCCCTCGGCGACAAGGCCGACGAGCACGGGGCGCGACGCGTCGGATGCCGAGGCCAGCAGCGCCTCGCGGCCGACGAACTCGCCCTCGCCCTGCGCGACGACCCGGCCGAGCCCGGCCTGGGCCGGCAGCACCTCGCGCGAGAGCTCGTGGCCGTAGAGGGGCATCCCCGCCTCGAGGCGAAGGGTGTCGCGCGAGGCGAGCCCGGCCGGCAGCATGCCCAGCGGTGCACCGGCGGCGGTGAGCGCCTGCCAGAGCTCGGCGGCACGCGCGTTCGGGACGAGCAGCTCGTAGCCATCTTCGCCGGTGTAGCCCGTGCGTGCGAGCAGCAGGGGGTCGCCGGCGAAGGTGCCCTGCGCGGCGGCATAGTATGCAAGCCCGTCCAGGGCCCCGGCATCCACCCCCGCTGTTGCGGCGACGATCTCGCGCGCACGAGGACCCTGCACCGCGATCAGGGCGCACGCATCGCTGACGTCTTCGACCCGGGCGAGGCCGCCGCCGACGATCCCGCCGAAGACCTGCACCCCCGCGGGCGGCTCACCGCCGAACGCAGCGGCGACGGGCGCGCGCGCGACCCGCTCGGCGAAGGCCTCGGCCACGGCGGCGCGGTTTCCCGCGTTGGCGATCACGAGGTACCACTCGGGCCCGAGGCAGTAGACAATGACGTCGTCGATGATGCCACCGTCGTCGGCCAGCAGCAGCGAGTACTTCGCGCGGCCCACCGCGAGGGTCGAGAGCGTCCCGGCGAGCGCGTAGTCGAGAAAGACGCCGGCGCCGTCGCCGGTGACCAGAAACTCGGCCATGTGCGAGATGTCGAAGATGCCGGCGGCCTCGCGCACCGCGCGGTGCTCGGCGAGGTCTGAGGCGTACCGCACCGGCATCTGCCACCCACCGAAGTCGGTGAACGTCGCCCCCAGCGCCTCGTGGATGCCGCGCAGCGGCGTGAAGCGCGGCTCGCCCGTGGCGTCGCGGGGCGCAGGCCCGGGAGTCGCGGAAGCGCCGGCAGGGGATGCAGTGGTCATGAGTTCTCCGATCAGCCGAGGTCGGAGCGACGCTCGGCACGGTGCCGACGACGGGTGTCGTCGGGAACTCCCCCTCTGTCATGGGCCTGAGAGTTTCGCACGTGCAGCCTGCGCGTGCTTTCACCGTCGGCGGAGCTGCGGGGCGCCTGGGCGCGGCAGATCGCTTTTCAGAGTGGCCGGATTCGCGCGGTGCGCATACCTGAGAGATTGGCGGGGAGGCTTGCTCCTTCGGTGCCCGGTCTGGCGCTGTGCGCCTGCCGAGGCTCTCCCGCGGGAATCGTGTGGCCGTCTTCAATTGTGACGTTCGTTCGTGCACGCCAAGCCTAGCGGGTACCACACGCCGACACGCGCGCTCCGGCGCGTCAATGCGCGGCCCCGCGCGGCCCCGGGCGACCCGCGTGCGGGCACGAACCCCGTCGCGTCGGCCGGGCGACACCGCCCGACCGGATGCGCTTGCGGTTCGAGTCATCTCGACACTAAGATCATCCATGGAGTAATGGTCAGGATGACTCAAACCGAGATCCCGCAGCGCACACGGCAGGCAGGCAGCCCGCCGCGCATCGGCATGCCCGCTCCCGACACCCGCATCGCGGCCCCAGCCCCGGCCCCGGCGTCGATGCCCGCACCCCGCGCCACGCCCCAGGCCCCCGGCCCCGAGGACCAGATCCGCGTCGCCGTCTCGACCGTGATCTTCACCCTTCGCCCGGCTGACTCCCCCGGCCAGCGCGACCGCCTCGCCATCCCCCTGGTGCGCCGCACGCGCGACCCGCACCAGGGCCAATGGGCCCTGCCGGGAGGATGGCTCGGGACCGCTGAAGGCTTGGATGCCGCAGCATCCCGCACCCTCGCCGAGACCACCGGCCTCGCCCCGAGCTTTCTCGAGCAGCTGTACGCGTTCGGCGACGTGCAACGCTCGCCCAGCCGCGTCGTCTCGATCATCTACTGGGCGCTCCTGCGCCGCGACGAGGCCGCCGCCGCGCTCGTGGGCGAGAACGTCGCCTGGTTCGACGCGACCGCCCTCCCCGCCCTCGCATTCGATCACAACCAGATCGTCGACTACGCGCTCTGGCGCCTGCGTACCAAGGTCGGCTACAGCCGCATCGCGCACGGTCTCGTCGGCGACGAGTTCACCCTGGCCGAGCTTCGAGAGGTGTACGAGTCGATCCTCGAACGCCGCCTCGATCCGGCCAACTTCCGCCGTCAGGTGGAAGGCTCGGGCGCCGTCGTGCCCACCGAGCGCTACCGCACCGGCAACCACCGCCCGGCGCGGCTGTACCACTACAACCACGAAGTCGAGCTCGCGGATCGGGGCCCCCTCGCCCGCGAGATCACCAAGCCCGCGACACCCGCACGCCTCACCGAATCGAGCGAATCATGACGCTTCTTGAGCCCAACCCCGCATCCGTCGATCAGCGCATCCGACTGATCACGACCGGCAAGTCGAACGACTCGACGTGCAACACCGACCTCGCGGCACCGCCGTGGGATTTCGACTCGCGCCCGGGCTACGGGCCCGGATCGTCGATGGGGGACGTGATCCCCGCCGGCGCACCCCGCCAGGGCTCGCTGCCCGCCGAGTACCGGAATGCCTCCCCCGAGGAGCTCGACCGCCGCATCCGCGCCGTGAAGGCGCAGATGGGCGACCGGCTTGTGATTCTCGGCCACTTCTACCAGCGCGCCGAGGTCGTGCAGTACGCCGACTACGTGGGCGACTCGTTCCAGCTGGCAAACGCGGCCAAGTCGCACCCGAATGCCGACGCGATCGTGTTCTGCGGTGTGCACTTCATGGCCGAGACCGCCGATCTGCTCTCGCAGCCCGAGCAGGCAGTGATCCTCCCGAACCTCGCCGCCGGATGCTCGATGGCCGACATGGCCAACATCGATCAGGTCGAGGAGTGCTGGGAGGAGCTTGAGGCGCAGTTCGGGCCCCTCGATCAGCCCGGCCCCGATGGTCGCGTGCCCGTGATTCCGGTGACCTACATGAACTCCTCCGCCGCGCTCA
>JAGQTK010000029.1 GCA_020439065.1 Microthrixaceae bacterium | reverse complement strand
TTCCGCTGCCCCACTCCTCCCTCTCCCTCTCCCCCTCCGACCCCGACTCTCTCTCCGACCCCGACTCCTACTCCCGAAAGTTTCTTCTAACTAGTTCCCCACAGATCCCGCTGTTACCCGTGTGAATGTCCGAGGTTGCTGGCACAATTGAACCATGAACCTCCCACCGCACACCTCGTTCAAGCCGGAGCTGCTCGCCCGGTTGAGTGAGCGTTATGCCGATGCCATGCGGTTGCGTGCGGAGACGAGCCGCGCGCAGGCGCGCGAGATGGAGAACTTCCGGGCGATCCGGCAGATCGTCGAGGAGGCGGTCGAACAGACGGGGGCTTCGGGGCGTGCGGCAGAGATGCTGTATCGCGAGTCGAACGCCGAACTGGGTGCCACCTTGCGGATCCACGATCGGACTGCGGCCGGGCTGTTGGCTGAGGCACAGCTCGTCGATGACTTCCCGGCGGTGTTCGAGGCGTTCAAAGACGGACGCATCCACGCCGGGCACCTGCAGAAGATCGTCGCCGCCGGCACAGAACTCCCCGACGCGACCGCCCGTGCCCGGTTCGAGGAGGTGATCCTCCCGATCGCAGAACGCGAGACGCCCTCCCGGACCGATAAGTTCGCCCGCGACGCTGCGGAGCAGTTGCACCCAGACTCGTTCATCGACCGGCACAAGGCCGCCGCCGCGTGTCGGGGCGTGTGGGTCGTCGATCTGCCCGATGGCATGTCCGAGCTTGGGGTCCTGTTGCCCAGCCTCGAAGCGCACGCTGCCTTCAACCGGATCAAGCACATGGCCCGCAGTGTCCGGCAGGCCAACCGGGCGGCACGAGCGCGGATCAAGGGCACGGGATCCGCCACCGGCAGCGACACCGGTGACGGCAGCGGCATCGGTAACGGCAACGGCACCGGCAACGGCAACGGCAACGGCACCGGCACCGGCAACGGCAACGGCAACGGCAGCAGCGGCCTCGACGTCAGCGTCGACGTCCTCGGCGTCGAGCTGCCGGGCGATCCCACTGACGAGCGTTCGCAGGGCGAGATCGAGGCCGATGTCATCGTCGACATGTTCCTCACCGCTACCCCTGCCGCCCACACCGGAGCCACCGAACTGAGCCAGATCAAGGCCCAGATCCAGATCCAGATCCCGGTCCTCACCGCAATGGGGCGAAGCAACAAGCCCGCCACGCTGATCGGCGTCGGCCCCATCGACCCTGCGACCGCGCGTGAACTCGCCGGTGCCGCGTCCGGATGGGACCGCGTGCTCACCGACCCGATCACCCACGGCATCCTCGCCGTCGACCGCTACACCCCGAGTGAGAGCCTCAAGCGCACACTCCGGGTTCGCGATGAGCACTGTCGCTTCCCCGGCTGCCGGCAACCGGCGCACCGAGCCGATATTGACCACACCAAAGATTTCGCCACGGGCGGCCACACCTGCGAAAGCAACCTCGCGCTCCTCTGCGAGAGCCACCACATGATGAAACACGAAGCCGCATGGACGGTTGTGCAGCATGCGGGCGGGATTCTCGAATGGACGAGCCCCACCGGGCAGGTTTTCACCGACATCCCGGCCAGCTCGGTCAGGTTCGAGCCCGACGACGAGTGGAACGCGTACTTCGCCCGCAGCGACACCGAACCGGGTGACTCCTCCCCCGCCGACGCGATTCCCGACTTCGCCCGAGACGACGACGGCCCGCCACCGTTCTGATCGACTCCCTCCGCAGGGTTCAATGCGACCGCGTCGACATGCGGTGCAGCGCCTCAGGTGACGACGTCACCGCAAGCTGAACGCCGGCACTGCGTAAGGGCCAGCGCTACACAAGCACCAGCACGGCGCAAGGCCCCACACCACGCAAACACCAGCACGGCGCACGGCGCCCACACCACACAAACACCAGCACGGCGCACGGGCCCACACCACGCAAACACCACCACCACGCAAACACCTGCACTCCTCAAGCCCCAGCACCACGCGAGCATCCGCCCACTACGCAAGCCCCAGCACCACGCAAGCATCCACGCATTCCTCAAGCCCCAGCACCACGCAAGCCCCAGCACCACGCGAGCATCCGCCCACTACGCGAGTCCCCGCACTACGCAAATACCCGCACCACGCAAGCCCCCGCACTACGCAAGTACCCGCCACTCAAGCGCCAGCGCTACTCAAGCACCGTGCGGCTCGTCGAGGTCGACTCGAGGCGGACGCCATCGGGCACGAACATCGACACCAGCGGCGGGTGCCAGATCGACGTGACGGTCACGCGGGCCGAGACGCCGTCGGGCGTGCCCGCAGAGACGATCTGGGCGTCGGGGGCTGCGGCATCCATGATCGCCGTCGCCTGCTCGAGCACCGAGAAATCCACGAGCTTCGCCCGCACGACGTCACCCTCGACGCTGATCGTGAAGCCGTCGGCTCCGGCGAGCGCCGCCGCATCTGCCAGGCCATCGAGCCGCTTTTGCGCGAGATACAGGCTCGTCGCACACACGCACACGAACACCGTCGCGATCGCGAGCGTCGCGTAGCCGAGGGCCAGCGGCAGGATGCTGCCCTCGTCGTCGCGCACACGCCCCCAGCGACACCCCCAGCGAGGCCGCGAGCGCCGACGCCAGCCGCTCACGGTCCCGCTCCCCAGAACCGCGAGACCTTCTGCACCGATGAGCCCTCGATGGGCACGCTGGCAATCCGGTCGAGCCCCAGCACCGAGGGCACGAGCGGCAGCGCGACCCGCGTGCGCACCGTCACCATGATGGTCGCGCCCGCCGCCGGGCACGTGGATGCCACCGGTACACAAGTGACCGACACGCCAAGCTCGCCCGGCTCGATCCCATACTCAACTGCCACCGCGGCGAGCACTGCGTCGGCGCGCGCCCCCGCCGTACCCGCGTTGTCTGCGAGCGAAATCGCCCGGGCCGCGTGCCGGGCCGCGGCCTCCACGCCGAGCGACTGCCCCTGAATCAGGCCGAGGGCGACCACCAGGTAGATCAACGGGATCAGCATGCACAGCCCAACGGTCACGAACTCGAGCGATGCGGAACCGCGCTCGTCGCGCACCACGTCCCGCAACCGGGCGAGCCGAGCGAGCCGGGCGCGACGAGCAAGACGAGCGCGACAGGCGCGAGCAGCACGACGCGCAAGACGAGCGCGACGAGCAAGACCAGCGCGACGAGCGCGACGAGCGCAGACCGAGGCCGACTCACCCGCGTGCGCTGCTCCCCCATCACGGCACATCGAACGACTCCCTCGGGGCTGTCCCCGACACCCGCAGCGCGTGCGGCACGCCCCAGAGCCCGGCGAGCGGGATGGTCGCCTCAACGTCGACACGCACCGTCAGGTAGCCGAACTCGCTTGTCTCGTGCCCCGCGACGGCCTGCACGAAGTCGGCACCGACCGTGCGGGCGAGGATGGCCCGCGTGCGCTCGGCGCCGTCGGCCGGCGATCTGTCGGCGAGTGCCCCGTAGTGGGCCCCCTCGACCGCCGCGTCGTGCACGACGTTGCGCACGTACACGCCGAGGCCGAACTGCAGCACCCCAAGTGTCAAGGCCGTCAACAGCGCACCGACCATCACGAACTCGGCCACACTCGAGCCCGTCTCGTCGCGGAGTATCCGCGCCAGTCGCGAACGTGGATGCCACGGCGCCGGCGCCCGGCGGGAGAAGGCCTTCATCCCCGCCCCTCAAAAGCCAGACACGCGCGTGATCGCCTGCTCAAACAGCGCGCCGAGCGCCGGTGCGGCCAGCGCCCAAATCAGCGCGACTAGACCCGCGGTCATGAGGACAATCAAAACCCACCCGGGAACGTCGCCGGCCTCACTCCGCAGCACCTCACCCCACGCCGTGCGCAGCGTGTGGAGCTTCGTGGTCGTCGTCGTGCGCAACATTCTCAACATGTCTGTTCCGTTCTGGGCCCGCGGCCCGGTTGATGCCTCTCGTGCATGAACTGCGGTTCGGGATGCCCCGACCCCGCGATTTCCGTCGCTTCGCCGCCGCCATCACCACATCCCAAGCTCCAGAAGCTGCCCCGCCGGGAACAGCGCGAAGATCACGCTCAACGGGAGGATGAGGAAGACGACGGGCAGGAGCATCCCGATCTCGTTTCTGCCTGCCCGCTCGATGAGGGCGCGCTTGCCCTCTTCGCGGGCATCGGATGCCTGTGCCTGGAGCACGCCGGCGAGTGGGGCGCCGCGGTCGAGGGCCGCGACGAGCTGGTCGACCGCGCGGGTCACCCCGGGGAGCTGCAGCCGCCACGACACCCGCCCGAGGGCGTCGGCGAGGTTCGAGCCCGTGCCGGTCTCGATGACGGCCGCGCGCAGCTCACCGAGAAACTCGCCGGTGCCGGCCGCGGTCACGCGGCGCAGGCTATCGAGCAGCCCCTCCCCGGCCGCCAGGCAGAGACTGACGAACTCGAGCACCGTCGGCAGCTCCTCCTGGATGCGCGTGGCCCGGCGCCGGGCGGCCGCGCTGAGGGCGACATCGCAGGCGAGCATCGCCCCGACGCCCGCAAGGATCGGCACGGCGAAGGCGGGCGGCGTCAGCGCTCCGGCGAGCGCGAGCGCGACCACACCGAGCGCTCCCGCGAGCAGCCCCGCGAGCCCCCACGCCAGCTGCCGTCCGCGGAAGCCCTCGACGCCGCCGTCGCGTCCCGCCTGCGCGAGGCGCCGGGCGATCGAGGCGCTACCGCCGAGGATCCCGGCCATGCGGTCGCGCAGGCGAACCGCGATGTCGCGCAGCAGCGCACCGCCCCCGCCGGGCGCGATGCCAACCATCGCCGCCTCCGGCACGATGTCGCGCACGTACGGCGCCACCCGCTGCACGAGCGAGCGCGCACCCCAGCGCGAGGTCATCATCAACAATGACCAGCACCCCAGGCCGAATGCCGCCCCGCACAGCACCGCGATCGCGAGATCGGTGAGCATCACGCGAACCACCGCCGAGCCTCCGGAAGTCGCGCGATGCGAAGCATGAGCCGGTACGCGACGAACGAGACGAGGGCGCCGCCCACCACGAGCACGACGCCCTCCGGCGTCGAATACGCGCGGGCGCCCTCGGGCCGCATCGCGAGCAGGCCGAGCACGACCCACGGCGCGATCACGCCGAGCACTGCCGCGTTGCGCACCCACGACTGCCGCGCCTCGACCTCGCCGCGCAGCGCGGCCTCGGTGCGCACGGAGGCGCTCAGCGCGCGCAGCACGGTCGTCAGCTCGGTGCCACCGACCTCGCGCGCCATGCGCAGTGTCTCAACGATGCGATCGGCGACCGGATCCGCGAGCGTGGCCTTCAGGCGCTCGGCGCTGGATGAGAAGCTTCCGGATACCGCAAAGTCACGGTCGAACGCCGCGAACGCGGGGCGCAGCATGGCCGGGGCGGTCACGGCGAGACTCGCGACGGCGTCGGGCAGCGACATCCCCGCCCGCACCGAGGCGATGAGGTGATCGAGCACGTCGGGCCAGAGGTTGCGGCGGGAGGCGATGCGGGCCGCGCGCCGGTGCCGCAGCCAGAACATGGGCGCGGCGCCGGCGGCGAGCGCGGCGAGCACGACCAGCGCCGGCGCGCCGATCAGCAGCCACGCGGCCGCGGCAACGCCGAGCGCGGCGAAGGCCATGGTGGCGATCAGCGCGCGCGGGCGAGCATGCGCAAACCCCGCGTCGGCGAGCAGCCGCTGGGCGAGACCGGTGCCCGCGTCGATCGCGCGGGGGCGGCTCGGTCGTCCGCGCCAGAACCAGGGCGCGAGCATCAGCAGCAGGCCGGCCGCGAGGGTCGCGCCGAGAAGGAGCGTCATGCCACTGGGCCCTTCGTCCAGCCGGTCGCGGGTTGCCGGGCACCGGGCCCGGGCAGCCGGGCATCAGGCACGGGCAGCCGGGCATCAGTCATGGGCAGCCGGGCGGCGTCAGAGGGTGCGTGCATCTCGGGGAGCGTGTGCGCGTCGGGCACGGATTCCACCGCGGCTCCCGGCCACTGCGCGGGCACCAGGCCGGGCAGAAGGCCGGGCACACGGCCAGGCACACGGCCGGGCACGCCTTCGGGATCGCACCCGGGGACGCGACCGGGATCGGGCGCCGGGAGCGCTTCCACGACGTCGCTCGAATACAGCGTCTCGGCAACGATCTCGCCGTCGATGATGCGGCCTGTCGGGGCGATGATCTCGGCCACGCGGCGCCGACCATCGGCATCCAGCACGCAATGCACAACCAGGTGCACCGACGAGGCGACCGCCGGCTGCACGAAGCTTGCGTCGATGTTGCGCCCGGCCAGCAGCGGCAGCGCGCACAGCCGCACGAGGGCATCGCGGGCCGAGTTCGCGTGCACGGTCGCGGCGCCGGGGATGCCGGTGTTGAGCGCAAGCAGCAGGTCGAGCGCCTCGGCATCGCGCACCTCCCCGACCACGAGCCGGTCGGGGCGCATCCGCAGCGCCTCGCGGATCAGGCGTCGAAGCGACACCTCGCCGGTGCCCTCGAGACTCGGCTGCCGCCCCTGCAGCGACACGATGTCGGGGGCATCGACGGCCAGCTCGAACGTCTCCTCCACCGTGACGATCCGCTGCTCCGGGCGGCAGGCCGCGAGCAGCGCGCCGAGCAGCGTCGTCTTGCCCGTGTGCGTGGCACCCGACACCACGATGCTCCGCCCCGCCCACAGGGCGCTGCGCAGCAGCTCGGCGGCCGCGGCATCCATGGCCCCCCGCGCGACGAGGCCGTCGAGATCGTCAATCGCGGGCAAGAACTTGCGCACATTCACCGACCAGTGCCGGCGCGTGATGTCGGGGATCACGACGTGCAGGCGCGAACCGTCGGGCAGCGAGGCATCCACGAACGGCTGGCTCAGATCGACTCTGCGCCCCGAGCTCTGCAGCATCCGCTCCACGAGGTCGCGCACCTCGGCGTCGCTCAGGCTCAGCGGCGCGCGATACGAGACCCCGCCGCGGGCGAAGAACACGCGATCCGGGGCGTTGATCCACACCTCCTCCACGGTCGGATCCGCGAGATACGGCTGCAATGGCCCGTACCCGACCAGGGTCGCGAGCACCTCGCGCACGCACGCCGCCTCGTCGTCGAGGGTCGGGATGCTGCGCGCCAGCGCATCGTCGTTGTGTCGGCGCAGCTCAGCGCGGGTGATCGTGGCCGCGCGGCCCGGTGCGACGGCAGGGTCAAAGCCCTCGGTGCGGATGCGATCGCGGACGCGATCGGCGAGGGAGGCGATGGCGGGAGTCACCGGAGCATCATCACAAAACGCCCGCTCAAGACGACGAAGTTATCCACAGCGACCGCGGTGAGCCGTCGTCGGGCTGGCCAGGAATCATCGCCGGCCCGCTCCTTGCTATTGTCGTCACAGCTGATTGACAGGCTGCGGCACGCGTCGCGGAGCCCGCCTGGGTCACGCTCCTCACCTCCACGCAAGAAAGAGCACATGTCTCAGAGCACTTCCTCCGCGCGCACGCGCGCCGACGCGCCGAAGCCGATCTCCGGCTTCGACCGCTACTTCGAAATCACCAAGCGCGGCTCGACCATCGGCCGTGAGGTCCGCGGTGGCCTCGTCACCTTCGTGACCATGGCCTACATCGTCATCCTCAACCCGCTGATCATCGGCGGCGAGGGTGCGAGCGACGTGCTCGGCGAGTACCTGGATCCGGCGCAGGTCAGCGCCGCGACCGGGCTGACCGCGGGTCTGATGACGATCTTGTTCGGTCTGTTCGCGCGCCTGCCGTTCGCGATCGCCGCCGGGCTCGGCATCAACTCGTTCCTCGCGGTGTCGGTCGTCGGCCAGGTCACCTGGCCCGAGGCGATGGGCCTGGTCATCATCAACGGCATCGTGATCGTGATCCTGGGCGCCACGGGCGCCCGGACGGCGATCTTCAACGCGGTGCCCACGTCGCTGAAGGCCGCCATCACGGTGGGCATCGGCCTGTTCATCGCGTTCATCGGCTTCGTCGACGCCGGCTTTGTCAACCGCACTCCGGGCGGGCCGCCGGTGCAGCTCGGCATCGACGGTTCGATCGCCTCCGTGCCGACGCTGATCTTCGTCATCGGCCTCGTGCTCATCGGCGTGCTCGTCGCGCGCAAGGTGCCCGGCGGCATCCTGATCGGCATCGTCGTGACCACGATCATCGCGATCATCGTGCAGGCCATCATGCAGCTCGGCCCGAGCTATCAAGACCCGGGTGGCTGGCACATGACCATCCCCGTGCTGCCCACCGAAATCATCACGGTGCCGGACTTCGGCCTCGTCGGCCAGTTCGATCTGTTCGGCTCGTTCGCCCGTGTCGGCGGCCTCGCCGCGACCATGCTCGTGTTCACCCTGGTGTTCACGAACTTCTTCGACGCGATGGGCACCATGACCGGCCTCTCGAAGAACGCCGGCCTCGGCACGCCCGACGGGCAGTTCCCGCGTATTCGCGCCGCGTTCATCGTCGAGGGCGCGGGAGCGATCGTCGGTGGCGCCACCTCCACCTCGTCGGCGACCGTGTTCGTCGACAGCGCGGCCGGCATCGGCGAGGGAGCCCGCACGGGCCTCGCCTCGATCGTCACCGGGCTGCTGTTCTTCCTCTCGATGTTCTTCACCCCGCTCACCCTGATCGTGCCGATCGAGGCCGGGGCCGCCGCGCTGGTCGTCGTCGGCGCGATGATGATGATGCAGGTGAAGGAGATCGAGTTCTCGAGCTTCGCCGTCGCCTTGCCCGCGTTCCTCACCATCGTCACCATGCCGCTGACGTACTCGATCGCAAACGGCATCGGCGTCGGCTTCATCTCCTGGGCGCTGATCAACGCGCTCTCGGGCCGCGCCAAGCAGGTGCACTGGCTGCTGTGGGTCGTCGCGTTCGGCTTCGTGCTGTACTTCGCGCGCGGTCCGATCGAGACGCTCCTCGGGCACTGAGGCGCAGCATCCCCGCAGGCACTCAGGCGCAGCATCCCGCCACCGTCCCGGCATGCACCGCGGATGCCTCGGGCCCGGCTTCTTCGGAGGTCGGGCCCGAGCTGTGTTCACTGTGCGACTGTGTTCGCTGCGCGCCTGTGTTCACTGCATGCCTGCGCGACTGTGTTCGCTGCGCCCCTGTGTTCACTGCGCAGCCTGCGCGCCGGCATAGACACGCTCGCGCTCGCGGCGAGAACCGGGCAGGATGAGGGCATGACGAACAAGAAGCAGAAGCTCTCCGAGCTCAGCGTCCCCGCGCGCATCGGCATCGTCGTCGGCGGCACCCTGCAGGTGACGTTCGCCTTCCTCGCGTTCTGGGACCTCGGGCATCGCACCGCAGCAGAGATCCGTGGTCCGCGCCTCGCGTGGGTTCCCGCGATCCTCGTGAACTGGATCGGCCCCGCGGCATACTTCCTGTTCGCCCGAAAGCGCTGAGTCGTGGCACCGCCCCGCCGGTTAGACTGAGTGCTTCCGCGGGAGTGGTGAAATTGGCAGACACGCAGGATTTAGGTTCCTGTGCTTTCGAGCGTGTGGGTTCAAGTCCCACCTTCCGCACCAGGCCGTGAGCCCTCCGCCGCCGCGTGCGCGCTGAGCCCGGCAACATCGAGAATCCGGATGCGATCCCGCGCCTGCTGCGCGATGACGCCGTCGTCGGTGAGCCGCCGCAGCTGGCGGCTGAGCGACTCCGGTGTGGTCGCAAGGAGCGAGGCGATGTCTTTCTTCGCCATCGGCAGGAGCACATCGACGGCACCCTCCACCGCTGCATCGGGCGCGGGCGCCGCCGGCAGCGCGAGCAGATACTCCGCCACGCGCGAGCGCACATCCCCCGTCATCACGGATGCCAGCCGCGCCTCCGTCTCCTCCAGGCGCCGGCTCACCCCCTGCAGCATGCGCAGCCCGATGCTCGGATGCTTCTCGAGCAGGCGGCCGAGATCGGCGTGGCGGAACACGCACAGCCGGGTCGGCACCAGCGCCTCGGCGGCATGATCGGGCCGGGCGCCCGTCAGAAACGTCGACTCACCGATGAAGTCCCCGGGACCGAGGACGCGGATCACCTGCTCGTGCCCCGAGGCGCTGGTGCGCGAGATCTTCACCTGGCCCGTGTGCACCACCATGAGCTGTGAGACGTCTTCACCCGCCGAATACAGGTGCGCACCGGCATCCACCCCGGAGGGACGCAGAAACCCGGCGACCTCACGCTGCTGCGCGGGCGTGAGCCCTCGAAACAGCGGCACCCGAGCGACACAGAGATCGCCCTCGTGATCGCCGGGCAGCACGGTGAGCAGGGGGCGGTGCGCGGGTCGTGCGTTCACGGGCCCGCTCACCCTCGACTCGCAGCGGCGAGTGGATGCCCCGGCACACGGTCGCCCTTTGCCGCACGTGCTTCGCCTGGGGCATGTCGCAGCAGCCGCATGGCGTTCAGGATCACGATGAGCACCGAGCCCTCGTGCACGAGCATGCCGACCGCCATGGTCACGCCGCCGGCAAACACCCCCACGAGCAGCACAAGGACCGTCAGGAGCGCGATCGCGATGTTCTGCCGCATCACGCGCACGGTGCGCTTGGCCAAGCCGATCGCCTCCGGCAGCTTCAGGAGGTTGTCGCCCATCAGCGCGAGGTCGGCCGTCTCGACGGCCACCGCCGATCCCGCGGCGCCCATCGCCACGCCGATATCGGCGATGGCGAGTGCCGGGGCATCGTTGACGCCGTCACCCACCATCGCGACCGTGTGGCCGTCGCGCTGCAGCCGGGCGACGGCCTCGAGCTTGTCTTCGGGCAGCAGGGAGGCGTGGATCTCGTCGATCCCGACCGCGGCACCGATCGCCTCGGCGACGAGCTTCGTGTCGCCGGTGAGCATGACCACCTTGCGCACCCCGCTCGCGTGCAGGCGTCGGATCATCTCGGCCGCATCGGCGCGCACCGTGTCGGCGACGCCGATCACCCCGAGCACCTCGGCATCCACCGCGACGATCATCGGCGTCTTGCCGGCCGCGGCAAGCGCATCCGCCGCGATGCCGGCACCGGCCGCATCGTCCTCGATGCCGTACTCCCGAAGCAGCGGCACGTTGCCGACCAGGACGTGCCGGCCCTCGACCTCGGCGACGATCCCCTTGCCCACGACTGGGGTGACGGTGCCCGGCACCCCCTGAGGTGCGAGCCCCTCCTGCGCGGCGACCTCGATGATCGGTCGAGCGAGCGGATGCTCCGACCCGGCCTCCGCCGCGGCCGCCCAGCGCAGCACGTCGCGGCGATCGAAGCGCGCATCCAGCACGACGATGTCGGTGAGTGTGGGGCGGCCCTCGGTGAGCGTGCCGGTCTTGTCGACGGCGACCGCCGAGACCTTCGCCGAGGTTTCGAGGAATTCCCCGCCCTTGATCAGGATGCCGTTTCGCGCGGCCCGGCCGATGCCCGCCACGATCGCGACGGGGATCGAGATCACAAGGGCGCCCGGGCAGCCGATCACAAGCAGCGTCAGGCCGAGCACGACATCCCCCGAGATCAGGCCCGCCGCGAGCGCGAGCACCATTACTGCGGGGGTGTACCACTTCGAGAAGCGGTCGATGAATGCCTGCGTCTTCGCCTTCGCGTCCTGCGCCTCCTCGACGCGGTGGATGATGCGGGCGAGCGTCGTGTCGGCGCCGATGCCCGTGGCCTCCACCTGCAGGAATCCGGCCCGCGAGATCGTCCCCGCGAACACATGGTCGGCTTCGGTCTTCTCGACGGGAATCGACTCGCCCGTGATCGAGGCCTCATCGATGGCGCCCGAGCCCGCCACGACCCGCCCGTCGACCGGGACCTTGGCGCCGTTTTTCACGAGCACGATCTCGCCCATGCGCACCTGATGCGCCGGCACCTCAAGCTGCGCGCCGTCGCGCAACACGACCGCCACGTCCGGAGCGACCGCGACCAGCTCGGCGAGGGCTGCCCGCGTCCTGTTCATCGTGCCCGCCTCGAGGGTGTGCCCGATCGCGAACAGGAAGGTGACGGCGGCGGCCTCCCAGAAGTTGCCGATCAGCACCGCGCCGATCGCCGCGATCGACACGAGCAGGTCGATGCTCACGAACCGCACGAGTGCCGCGCGCACGGCCTTCACGACGATGCCCCAGCCGGCGATGATCGCCGCGACGAGCATCAGCGCGTTCGCGAGCGTGAATGCATCGTCCGAGCCGTGGGCGTGCGCGCCCGCGTCGATCCACCACCGAGGGCTCAGCACGATATTCCCCGCGCCGCCGAACGATCGCTCGACGGCGAAGGATGCGGCGATGCACAGCCCCGAGACGATCGGGATGAACCAGGGGCTGGAGCGCCACGCGCGCAACGCGTTCACAGGTGAAGAACCTTTCTCAACGACAACAAGTCGGGAATGCGGGAGGGCGCAGCGAGCGGACCTGGCTAGAAGGCGGAGGCCTTGGAGGTGTACCCGGCCTTGGCGACGGCCGCGATCAGGTCATCGACCGACGCCCGCGTCGCGTCGTGGTCGATCTCGACGCGACCGGATGCGAAGTGCACCGTCACGTGCTCGACCCCGTCGAGCCGGCCGAGCTGCTTCTCGATCTTGCCCACGCACGACGGGCAGGAGAATCCCTCGGCGCGAAGCAGGGTGTGGGTGGAGGCTGCGGCGTTCGTCATGGTGATTCCTCTCTCGTCGCCCGCGTGGTGGGGCGCTCGCTCGTGACTCTAGCGACCCGCCGGTCGGCGCTCCTTGACGCAGATCAATTCCGCCGCCTGCCACGCACCCGGCGCGTTTGGCGCACGATCGGACGGGCGACACCTCGCACCAGTACACTTTCACTCGTGCGCCGATCCGGCGGGCCGCCCAAACGGCCCCCTCGGCGACCTCCATTCCACAACCGACGGGAACCCCGCCCTCGTGCATGAACTCGCATTGATTCCTTGGCTCGACCCGGCGTCCATCATCGCCACGGCCGGTCCATGGGCGCTTCTGGTCGTCTGCTTCATCGTGTTCGCCGAGACGGGGCTGCTCGTCGGGTTCCTGCTGCCGGGCGACACGCTGCTCGTGATCACCGGACTGCTCTCGCATTCGACCGCCGCCGCACCGAACGGGGTCTTCGGCGTGAACGTCTGGTGGGTCGC
Source organism: Microthrixaceae bacterium (assembly GCA_020439065.1). Classification (GTDB taxonomy): domain Bacteria; phylum Actinomycetota; class Actinomycetes; order Actinomycetales; family Microbacteriaceae; genus Microbacterium. Next base: position 2,307 of record JAGQTK010000029.1, on the reverse strand, counting down.
GGCGCTGATCGGCATCTCCGCCTTCATCGGCGGCGAGGTGGGCTACTACATCGGTCACAAGGCCGGGCCCGCGATCTTCGAACGCAAGGAATCGGGGCTGTTCAGCGTCAAGAACGTGGAGCGCACCAACGCGTTTTTCGAGCGCTTCGGCGGCGTCACGATCATCCTGGCCCGCTTCGTGCCGGTCGTGCGCACGTTTGCGCCGGTCGCGGCCGGGGTCGGCCACATGCCGTGGAAGCGCTACAGCCTCTACAACCTCATCGGCGCCGTGCTCTGGGGCTTCGGTCTGACGATGTTCGGCTACGCGATCGGCTTCATCCCCTGGATCGCCGAGCTCGTCACCGAATACATCGACCTGATCCTGCTCGCGGCCGTCGGTGGCAGCGCCCTCGTCACCCTCTGGCACTACCTGCGCGAGCGCGCCAAGGCGAGAAAGGCCGCGGCGGCCGGCGAAGACGTCATCACCGACGCGAGCGAGGCCCGCGCCCTCGTGCTCGACGCCGACGTCTTCGACCGCGCACCCAACCGGGGCGAGGACGGGCACGACCAGGCCACCAAAGGCGGCCCGGTCAGCTAGCGGCCCGCGGCACGCGCGGCACGGGAGCGCTCCACGCTCGCACGAAGCGCCTCCATCAGGTCGATGACCTCCCCGCCCTGCGGCGCCTCGGCCGGCTCCCCGAACGTCGCCGCCGTATCGATGGCATCGCCGCGCTCGAGCTTCGCCTCGATGAGCACCCGCAGCTCCCGCTGGTAGTCGTCGACGTATTCTTCGGGCGCGAAGTCCGATGAGAAGCTCTCCACGAGGCTCGCCGAGAGCTCCAACTCCTTGCTCGTGATCTTCACCGGCTTATCCAGCGCCGGGAACGCGGCCTCCCGCACCTCATCGGCCCACAGCAGCGTCTGCAGCATCAGCACGTCGCCCCGCACGCGCAGCGCCGCCAGCCGCGTCTTCTGCCGCAACGAGAACCGCACGATCGCGGTGCGGTCGGTCTGCTCGAGCGTCTCGCGCAGGAGCACGTACGCCTTCGGCGAGCTCGAATCGGGCTCGAGCATGTAGGCGCGGTCGAACGTGATCGGATCCACCTGCTCACTCGGCACGAACTCGACCACCTCGATCTCGCGCGAGCGCTCGGCGGGCAGCGCCGCAAGATCATCGGCGCTCAGCACGACGGTGCGCTCGCCGTCGTCGAACGCCTTGTCGATGTGCGCGAACTCCACCACCTCGCCGCAGAGCTCGCAGGTGCGCCGATACCTGATCCGCCCGCCGTCCGCGTCGTGCACCTGGTGCAGCGCGACGTCGTGGTCTTCGGTGGCCGCGTACAGCTTCACCGGTACGTTCACGAGGCCGAACGTCAACGAGCCCTTCCAGATCGCTCTCATCCCCCAAGTACACACCGCGGCGGCCCCGGCGGCTAGGGCCGGCGTGCGCACGCGCGCGGCGACGGCGCGCCGAATACCCTTGGCGCGAAGACGCACCCAAAACCCCTGGTGCGAATGGATGCCACGGCTCATGATGGGCGCATGGCCAAGGTCGCCGGGCACAGCGACGGCGATCAGCTCGTCACGATCGCCGGGCGACGGTTGCGCGTGAGCAGCCTCGACAAGGTGATGTATCCCGCCACCGGCACGACCAAGGGCGAGGTCATCGACTACTACACCCGGATCGCGCCGCTGTTGATCCCGCATGTGACCGGGCGCCCCGTCACCCGGAAGCGCTGGGTGCACGGGGTGGGCACACCAGCGCAGCCACTCGCATCGTTCTTCGCGAAAGATCTGGGGCCGGGCGCGCCGAGCTGGGTGCCCCGTCAGGCGATCGCCCACAGCGAGGGGCCCAAGACGTACCCGTTGGTCGACGACCTCGCCACGCTCGTGTGGCTCGCGCAGGGCGCCGCACTCGAGTTGCACGTGCCACAGTGGCGCTTCGCTCCAGACGGCGAGCCAGGACCCCCGGATCGGATCGTGCTCGACCTCGACCCGGGGCCGGGGGTGGGGCTGCGCGAGTGCGCCGAGGTCGCACGGCTGGTGCGCGGCATCCTGCACGATATCGGCCTCGAGGCGATGCCCGTCACCAGCGGCAACAAGGGTCTGCACCTCTACGCCGAATTGCCGGGCGCGCAGTCCTCGGCGCAGGTCACGGCGCTCGCCCACGAGCTGGCCCGGGCGTTGGCGGCCGATCACCCGACGAACATCGTCAGCAGCATGCAGCGCGCGGCGCGCGCCGGGCGGGTGCTGATCGACTGGAGCCAGAACAGCCGGCACAAGACCACCATCGCCCCGTACTCGCTGCGGGCCCGACCCGCGCCGACC
>JAGQTK010000299.1 GCA_020439065.1 Microthrixaceae bacterium | reverse complement strand
CTCCCCTTCGGGCGCAGCGGCATCGTCTCGGCGGCCATGCTCGGCCTCGGGCGCGCCCTCGGCGAGACGATGGCCGTCGCCATGGTGCTCTCGGCCACCGGCGTCGTCACCTTCGATCTGCTCACCTCCACGAACCCGTCCACGATCGCCGCGAACATCGCGCTCGTGTTCCCCGAGGCATACGGCAACAACATCAACGTGCTCATCGCCACCGGCCTGATCCTGTTCGTCGTCACATTCGTGGTCAACGCGGTCGCCCGCTGGGTCGTCGGCCGCCGCAAGGAATTCTCGGGGGCCAACTGACATGACCATCGCCGCACCCCAGAATCCGCGCAACACCGCCCCTGAGCCCGGCTCGGGCCCCAGCGCCCCGATCACCGACAGCATCAGCCTCGAACGGGCCAGCCTGTCGCTGACCAGCGGCCGACTCCCCCGCTGGGTGCCCTGGGCGCTGCTTGCCGCCGCCGTCGGGCTGACCCTGCCCGTGTTCTTGATGCTCGCTGCGGCCGAGGCATCCGAGATGCACGTCGGCGGATGGCTCGTGAGCGCCGCCGTGATCTACCTGGTGCTGATCTTCACCCTCTCGACCATCGTCGAGAGCCGGCGCAAGGCCGTCGACCGCCTGGTCACCGGGCTCGTCGCCGGCGCCTTCCTGCTCGCGATGATCCCGCTCGTCTCGGTGGCCTGGACCGTGGTGAGCCTCGGCGTCGCCCGCATGGACGCCGACTTCTTCTCGATGTCGATGCGCAACGTCGTCGGCGAGGGCGGCGGCGCGCTGCACGCCATCGTCGGCACGCTGCTGGTCACGCTCGCGGCCGCCGTGATCTCGATCCCGATCGGCCTGTTCACCGCGATCTACCTGATCGAGTACGGCCGCGGCCGCCTCGCACGCGGCATCACGTTCCTCGTCGATGTGATGACCGGCATCCCCTCGATCGTCGCGGGCCTGTTCGCGTACGCGCTGTTCGCGCTGTTTTTCGGTCCCGGCGTGCGCATGGGCATCATGGGCTCGATCGCGCTCGCGGTGTTGATGATCCCCGTCGTGGTGCGCTCGAGCGAGGAGATGCTGCGGCTCGTCCCGAACGAGCTGCGCGAGGCGTCGTACGCGCTCGGTGTTCCCAAGTGGCTCACCATCGTGAAGGTCGTGCTGCCCACGTCGATCGCCGGCATCACGACGGGCATCATGCTCTCGATCTCGCGCGTGATCGGCGAGACCGCGCCGCTGCTGATCACCGCGGGCTTCACCGCCAGCATGAACTACGACCTGTTCAACGGGCGCATGCAGACGCTGCCGGTGTTCACGTACAACCAGTACGTCAGCCAGGGCATCCCGGCCGAGGCGTACCTGGATCGCGCCTGGGCGTCGGCCCTGACCCTGATCGTCATCGTGATGCTGCTGAACCTGATCGCCCGCGTGATCGCGAAGGTCTTCGCGCCGAGATCGTCGCGGTAGCGGCATCCATTCTGCTTTCTCCGAACTGAACCAACGAACTCGAGGACACCGTGTCAAAGCGCATCGAAGTCAACGACCTCAACGTCTACTACGGCAGCTTTCTGGCCGTGGAGGGCGTCAGCCTGCAGATCGACCCGCGGAGCGTGACCGCGTTCATCGGCCCCTCGGGCTGCGGCAAGTCGACGTTTCTGCGGACGCTCAACCGCATGCACGAGGTGATCCCCGGCGCGCGCGTCGAAGGCGAGGTCCTCCTCGATGGGCAGGATCTGTATGGCCCCGGCGTCGACCCGGTGCTCGTCCGCCGCCAGGTGGGCATGGTCTTCCAGCGCCCGAACCCCTTC
>JAGQTK010000298.1 GCA_020439065.1 Microthrixaceae bacterium | reverse complement strand
AACGCGATCGTGTAGGCGAGCCAGCCCGGCATGAGATAGCTCAGCACCACGAGAATCGCCGCGGTCGCGAGTGTGTTCGTTCCGCCGACCACCAGGAATCGCCATGCCGCGGCGATCGTCGAGCGCCGCTCGCCCGTGCCTTCGCTCACCACTCCTCGCGACTCATCACGATGGACGTCGGGCGGCGCTTGGTGTTGTCGAACACGCGCCACACGTATGCGCCGACGATGCCGATCGACGTGATGGTGAGGAACGTCGAGAACAGGATCGCGAGCATGAGCGGCACATAGCCGGGCTCCGTGATCCCGCCGGTGAGATAGAAGCCCAGGATCACCACGGCGATCACGACGACTGCGACCGTGCCGAAGACGCCGGTGAGAAGCAGCAGATCGAGCGGTAGGTTGGTGAACGAGAACACGCTGTCGAGCAGATACTTGACGCGCTTGCGCAGCGTCCACTGGCTGGTGCCGTGCTCGCGCTCCTGGCGGCTGTACGGAATCTCGGCCCGGCGGAATCCGACCCAGTACAACTGGGCGACAAGACTCGAGTTCGCCTCGTCGAGCTGGACGAGCACCTGCGCGACGGCACGGGTGCATCCGAACACGTCCACGCCGCCGGGAGGCATATCGCGGGCAATGGTGCGACGGTAGAGTCCCCAGAACGCGCGCGAGCCGAGGCTCGAGAGCGCGGGGTCGTTTCGGGCGACTCGTCGGCCCACGGCGACGTCGACCGAACCCGATGCGAGGACGCGCTGGAACTCGACCATGAGCTCGGCAGGCTCCTGCAGGTCAGCGGCCATGACCCCGATCGTCTCGCCCTTCGCCGCGGCAAGGCCGGTGCGAATGGCAGCGAACGAGCCGAAATATCGCGAGTGCTGCAGCAGCTGAGAGCTGAACGCAGCGGAAGGCAGGGCCTCGGCGAGGGCCTTGTACGAGCCGTCGGGAGATCCGTCGACGACGAACACGACCTCGGTTGCCTCCGGCAACTCGACCATGAGCTCCGTCAGGCGGGCCAGGAGCGAGGGAATATTCTCCTCGTTGCCGTAGACGGGGATGACGATCGAAAATGCGGTCATCGAAGACCCCGGATGGCGCTGCAGACTCGTTCGACTTCGTCGTCGCGCAGTTCCGGGAAGAGCGGCAGGCTCAAGATCTCGCCGACGGCGCTGCGCGTGGCGCTCAGCTCAGCGGCCGGCGCGAATCGCGCGAAGGCGGGCTGCTCCCAGTCTGGCAGCGGGAAGTGCACGTCAGTGGCGATGCCCGCGTCGGCGAGTGCCGCGCGAACCTCGTCGCGCCTGTCCGAGCGCGCGATCGCCAGGTGTGCGGCGTGGTGCTCGCCGTCGGCCGGCAGCACCGCGAGCAGGCCGGAGGGCAGAGACTCGGCGGCCGCGCGGTAGCGGTCGATGATCTCCCGTCGGCGTGCGTTGAAGCCGTCCACCATTGGCAGCCGCAGGCGCAGGAATGCGGCTTGCAGCTCGTCGAGGCGTGAGTTCGTGCCGCCGGGGAGCGTCGCGTTGTACTTGCCCGCCCACCCATACTGGCGGAGTTGCCGCACCGTCTCCGCGGTCTCGGCCGACCGCGTCACCACGGCGCCACCGTCGCCGATGGCCCCGAGGTTCTTGGTCGGATAGAAGCTGATTGTCGCGGCGTGACCGAAGCTGCCCGCGTACGCACCGTCGCGGACGGCGCCGATCGACTGCGCGCAGTCCTCGACGAGGGCGATGCCGCGCTCATCGAGCAGCGATCGCAGTGTGGCGGCATCACCGAGGTAGCCGTAGAGGTGCGTCACCACGACGACGCCGATGGTG
>JAGQTK010000297.1 GCA_020439065.1 Microthrixaceae bacterium | reverse complement strand
GATCGCCAGCAACAGAAACAGGAGCAGGATCGGTTGCTCGGCGAGGAAGTTATCCACGTGTCACCAGAATACAGGCCGCGCAGGGCCAACCGAAATCGTCAGGCGTTCGTCACAAGCTTCGCCGGAGGGGGTTCTCGCGACGCGTCGGGTCGAGACGAAGGAGCAAGAGACGATGCACACGATGAGACGCGCGAACCGTTGGGCGGCGCTGGCCGCCGGGATGATCGCCACCGCGACCGTCGGCGCCGGTGCCGCCGAGGCGCAACCGGCGCCGGCCCGCCCCACAGCGATCGAATGTGCGGCCGCCTTCGGCGAGGTCGCGACGTTGCCGGCGATCGACTACGGCACCCGGTTCGTGCGAGCGGTGGAGCGGGGCGGGAAGTTCGGCACCCAGTGCTTCGGCAGCGGCCAGTTGACCTCGATGCTCTTCACCGAGGGCGCCACTGGCGGGGTCTGGACCCAGACAGGCGCGGAGGCCGGGTGGGGCGAGTTGCACATCAGCTACGTCCGCGGCGCGGGGGAGACGCTCGACGTCACCGTCCTGCTGGGTGGCCGCCCCGGCAGCGGCTGGGGGGCGGTCACGGAGGCGCGCGTGGGCGGCATCCGCGGCCCGGTCTCGAGCTACGCGGCCACGCTGGTCGCGGCGTGGAATCGCGGAGACCGCGCGAGCGCCGCCCGGCTCGCCGAGTCCTCCGTCGTGGCGGCCCTGTGGGCGCACGGCAACCCGGGCAAGGACTGGCGCGTCGACACCCTCACCGCCCGGCGCGGGTTCACCGTGGTCTCGATCTCGTCACGCTCCGGCGAGCGGGCCGAACTCCTGATCAACGCGGCAGCCGTCGCTCGAGAACACGGTCAAGCGGTCAAGGCGGTCGCATTCGGCTGATCATCGGGCCCCGACGAGACGCAGGCCCAGTTCGCCGTTGATCTCGCCGATCTCCTGGGGGCTGCGTTTGATGCCGGGTTCGTACCAGCGGGCGACGTCGATGCACAACGACAGCAACGCGAGGGCGGTATGCGGCACGTCCTCGACCCGGAACTCGCCGGCGGTCACGCCGTCGGTCAGCACCGATCGCACCACCGCGTCGATCTGCTTGCGCAGGCCCATCACGGCGTCGCGGTGCTCCGTGGTGAGGTGGCCGAACTCGTACTGGACGATGCGACCGACACGGTATTGCTCGGCGTGCCAGCGGGAGAAGTTGACCATGATCGCGAAGAGCGCCTCGGTCGGCGTCCTCGCTCCGGCTTGCGCGGCGACGAGCATGTCACGGGCGGCGGTGTGGCCGCGCTCGCAGATCGAGAACAGCAGTTCTTCCTTGGACGCGAAGTGGACGTAGACCCCGGCCGGGGACAGGCCGGCGCGACCGGCGATGTCGCGTGTCGTCGTCGCGTGGAAGCCGCGGTCGGCGAACGCGTCGGCGGCGGCCTCCATCAGCCGTAGCGCCGTCTCGGTCACGTCATCGGTGAGGGGGATCGCCGCGACGTCGTAGGTGCGCGCGTGCAGTTCGCGCGTGCGCACCCGATCGGTCATGGGCCCAAGCATGCCGCACGCATCCGAGACCGCAGGTGATCGGGCTCATTGACGCCTCCGTCTCGGCGTGGTGAAGTGCACGGGCCCCGCCCTCGAATGCAAGGAGCATCCACATGTCCGGCCGCCACGACGGATCCGTCGCCATCGTCACCGGTGCCTCCCGCGGCATCGGGCTGGCCATCGCTCAGCGTCTCGTCGACGAGGGCGCGCGGGTGGTCATCACCGCGCGCAAGCCGGAAGCGCTCGCCGAGGCGGTGAGCGCGCTCGGCGGGGAGGCCCGCGCCGTGG
>JAGQTK010000296.1 GCA_020439065.1 Microthrixaceae bacterium | reverse complement strand
CAGCACCGGGCCGACCGGGCGCTGCGAGACGATCATCCGCCCACTGCCCTCCGGGTTCTGCCCGTAGCGGCCGCCGATGCGCACGGCCTCCTCCGAGAACCAGCGCAGAAACTCGGCGCCGTAGGCGACCTCCCCGCGCGATTGCGCGAGCGGCTTGCCCATCTCGAGGGTCATCAGCAGTGCGAGATCTTCGCCGCGCTCCCGCACCAGATCGAACGCGCGGCGGAGGATGTCGCTGCGGGTGCGCGGTGGCGTGGCCGCCCAGGACGCCTGCGCCGCCACCGCGGCGTCGAGCGCGCGGATGCCATCGGCGTCATCCGCGTCGGCGACCGCGCGGATGACGGCACCGGTCGAGGGATCAGTGACGTCGAAGGTGGCGGCGGAGGTGGCATCCACCCACGAACCCCCGATGAACAGCCGTGTCGGCACCGCCTCGAGCAGGGCCCGCTCGCGCTGCGCCGCGGCGGTGATCGTGCTCGTGCTCTCGCCCGTGCTCTCGCTCTCGCTCTCGCTCTCGCTCTCGCCGCTCATCTGCAACCCTTTCGCGCTGCGCACCCGAATCAGCGCGGCGCGTGGGCCTCGAGAAACTCGTAGACATCGGTCGTGTCGACCCCGGGAAATGCGCCGGTCGGGAGCGTGGCAAGCAGTGTACGCGGGGTGCGCACGTTCGGCCAGGAGTGCTTGCGCCAGGCCTCTTCCAGCTGCGCGGGCGCCCGCCTGCAGCACACTTCGACCGCGTGGCGCGAAACGCCGCGGTTGGTGGTCTCGCGGCCGATGAACCAGCGGGTGTCGTCGAAGCGCACGCCCACGCTCACCGAATGGTCGCCGTCGGTGGATGACTCGACCCGTGCCGTGCACCAGTACGTGCCGTTGCCCGTGTCGGTGTACTGGTAGTACGGGTTGAAGCGGTCCGGCTCGTCGAACACGACCCGGCTCGTCCACTTGCGACAGCACATCTGCCCCTCGATCGAGCCCAGAGTGTCGGTGGGGAAGTTGACGTCGTCGTTCTCGTAGGCCTTCGTGATCGTGCCCGACTCGTGCACCTTGAGAAAGTGCACGCGGATGTCGAGGTGACGCGTGGCGAGGTTGGTGAACCGATGCGCCGCGGTCTCGTACGAGACGGAGTAGGCGTCGCGCAGGTCTTCGATCGAGATCGCGCGGCGGGCTTTCGCGTCCTGCAGGAACGGGACCGCGTGCGCCTCGGGGATGAGCAGTGCGCCGGTGAGGTAGTTCGTCTCCACGCGCTGACGCAGGAAGCTCGCGTAGCTCACGGGCTCTTCGTGGCCGAGGATCCGGCTCGAGAGCGCCTGGAGCACCGCGGTGCGCGGGTCGCCCTTCGCGGTGAGCGCGCTCGAGAGGTAGAGCCGCCCATTCTTGATGTCGGCGACACTGCGGGTGGTCTGCGGAAGATCCGAGACGTAGTGCAGGGTGAAGCCGAGGTGCGCGGCGATGTCGCTGGCGGTGCGCTGCGTGAGGGGCCCGCCGGGGTGATTGACCGCATCGAGGATCTCGCGGGCCTGCGCCTCGAGCTCCGGGAAGTAGTTGTTCTGCGAGCGCATCAGCCGGCGGAGGGCGACGTTGGCGCGCCGCGCCTCCTCCGGGGTCGCCGCGCGTTCGTCCTGCAGCCGCTCGATCTCACCCTGCAGCGCGAGCACGGTCTTCAGCATGTCGGTCGGGATGGACTTGCCGATCCGGAACGGCTCGATGCCGAGGCTCTGGAAGGTGCTGCCCCGCATCGCGCGCTCCAACGAGATCTCCAGCGCCGAGCGCTCATCGAGCGGCCCCGCCTCCAGCACGGCGTCGATCGTCGTGTCGAGCGCGCGGGCGATCGCCCGCAACAGCGTGAGCTTGGGCTCGCGCTTGCCGTTCTCGATCATCGAGAGCTGGCTCGGCGCGCGC
>JAGQTK010000295.1 GCA_020439065.1 Microthrixaceae bacterium | reverse complement strand
CACCTCACCGTTTGAATCGAGCACAACGGCGATGGGCACACCGCCGATCACGACCCGCTTCGCGGTGTTCTCCTCAAGCTCCGACAGGGCGCAGGCGCGCGTCGCGCTCATGCGTCCACCGTGTCGGCGAAGGCGGCGCCGGTGGCGGCATCCATCTCGGCCTCGATTGCAGCGATCAGCTCGGCCTCGAGCGCGGGCACACCGATGCGGGTGACGATCTCGGTGAGGAAGCCGCGCACGACAAGGCGCCGGGCCTCGTCTTCGGGGATGCCTCGAGCCTGCAGGTAGAACAGCTGCTCGTCGTCGAAACGCCCGGTTGCGCTCGCGTGTCCGGCGCCACGGATGTTGCCGGTTTCGATCTCAAGGTTCGGGATCGAGTCGGCGCGCGCACCCTCGGTGAGCAGCAGGTTGCGGTTCGCCTCGTAGGAGTCGGTGCCGGTCGCGTTCGGTCCGATCAGCACGTCTCCGATCCAGACGCTGCGCGCGTCGGCGCCCTGGAGCGCCCCCTTGTACAGCACGTCGCCGCGCGTGTGCTCGCCCTTGTGGTGCAGGTAGACCTGGCTCTCGAGGTGCTGCCCCGAATCGGCGAAACTGAGGCCGAACATCTCTCCCTCGGCACCGGCGCCCGAAAGTTCGAGCGTCGGGTTCACCCGCACCACGCCGCCGCCGAGGCTGACGATGATGTGGCGCAGGAAGGCGTCGCGGTCCACGCGTGCCTGGTGCGCCGACGCGTGCACCGCGTCGTCGTCCCAGCGCTGCACGGTGATCACGCGCAGCCGTGCGCCGTCGCGAACGATGATCTCGACGTTCTGCGCGTAGTTCGCGCTGCCGCTGTGCTCGAGGATGATGGTGCCCTCGGACTGCGGCATCGCCTCGAGAATGATGTGCGCATTCGCGTGGCGGCCGGCGCCGGTGCCCTGGATGCGGATGCGCAGCGGCTCGGCCACGGCTTCACCGGCGGGCAGGCGGAGGTGGATGGCGTCGGGCGAGCGCTTCCAGGCAACGGCGCTCACGACGTCTTCGGGCATGAAGAACTCGCCGCGCACGGCAGCCTCGTGACCGGAAGAGACGACGCGCATCACCTCGGGCACCTCGAGCTCGTAGAGGACGCCGGGCTCGGCGCCCGCCTCGGGAGCTTCATCGGCGAACAGCGGGGCCACCCGCGCGATCGGGGTGTGCTTCCAGTTGACCTCGCGCCCGGTGGGCGGGCCGAAGTCGGCCGGGTCGTAGGAGCGCGGACGCTCGGAGCGTGTTTGCACAGGAATAACCGCCTCCGAACCGTGCGTGGGCTCGGTGGCTTCGATGACGGAACTCACTATCCGACGGATCCTTCCATGCCCATTTCAATGAGCTTGTTCAGCTCGAGGGCGTACTCCATGGGCAACTCACGGGCGATGGGCTCGATGAACCCGCGCACGATCATGGCCATGGCTTCGTCTTCTTCCAGGCCGCGGCTCTGCAGATAGAACAGCTGCTCGTCGCTCACCTGCGACACGGTCGCCTCGTGACCGAGCTCCACGTCATCGACGCGGATGTCGATCGCCGGGTACGTGTCGGAGCGCGAGATCGAGTCGATCAGCAGCGCGTCACACCGCACCGTGTTGGCCGCGTGGTGGGCATTCGCCTCGACCCGGACTTCGCCGCGGTAGGCGGCACGGCCGCCGCCGCGCGCGATGGACTTCGAGATGATCGACGACTGCGTGTAGGGCGCGAGGTGGATCATCTTCGCACCGGTGTCCTGGTGCTGACCGGGGCCCGCGAACGCGACCGAGAGCGTCTCGCCCTTGGCGTGCGCCCCCGTGAGGAAGATCGCCGGGTACTTCATGGTGACCTTCGAGCCGATGTTGCCGTCGACCCACTCCATGGTGGCGCCCTCGTGCGCGATCGCGCGCTTGGTCACGAGGTTGTAGACGTTGTTCGACCAGTT
>JAGQTK010000294.1 GCA_020439065.1 Microthrixaceae bacterium | reverse complement strand
GGACGACACCTTCGTCGACCCCCAGGGGGAGGACATCACCTACACGGCGACAAGGATCTTCGGAATTCCGTTGCCCCAGTGGCTTTCCTTCGATGCGCAGACCCGGCAGTTCTCGGGAACCGCACCCGGTTGGCGAATCGCGCTGGTTTTCGTGAAGGCTACGAATTCGTCTGGCATCAGCCGAACCGAGGCATTTTTCGTTCACACGAAGTAGTGACCGGGCGTTGTCGACCGGCGGCAGCGTGTGGTTGAAGGTCTGCGCCGCGACTCCCATCCGCTGATTCACTTCCTCGACGGGCCGAGCGGCCGTCGGGCGAGCATCGTCGGCCGCGGCCTCGATGTGTGGGAGGTCATCGCCACCGTCCTCGATAGCGACGGATCGGTCGCCGAGGTGGCGGAGTACCTGCAGATTCCGACGGGATTGGTGCAGGCGGCGGTCGGCTACTACGGCGAGTACGGCGACGAGGTCGACGCCGAGATCGCAGCCAACGAGGCCGAGTACGAGCGCGGCCGGGCGGCAGCGGCCGCCGGTGAGCGGGCCCTGGGCGGGTGAAGGCCCTGCTCGACGAGCACCTGTCGCCGCAGATCGCCGCCATTCTGCGTGATGCCGGCTTCGACGTGCTTGCCGTCGCCGACCGTGAAGATCTCGTGGCGTGCAGTGACAGGGTCGTTGTTGAGACCGCGACCGCCGAAGGTCGCGCGGTGATCCTGCTGCCCTCGGCCCGCACGCGGACCCGCGCTGCTGTCCACACGCTGGCTGCCGCCGTGGGCGCCGTGCTCAGCGCCCACCCGCAGGGCATCGCCTGCAGCGAGCAGTGGATCGGTCCGCCGCCGAGCTGGACACCCCAGATGGCCGCCGTCCGCGTGACCGCCGGGTGGGTCGGGTCCGGCAGCCGCGCCGGCATCGGGTCCGCGATCCCTGCCCGGACAAGTAGCTTTCAGCTTCGGAACCGTTGCCCATCAAACACTTTCATCTCGGCCCCACGATGGGGACCCACCTGCCTGTTTGGAATTCCACCCCAACTCGTCTAGTTTTGGCCACGCGCGTGATCAGAAAGCTGGTCGTGCGGGACGGCTCCGCGTCGGGGGACGCAACGGAGACGCTGTTGCGAGAGGAGATGTTGTGAAGTTTTCGAAGATCGCAGGACGTGCCCGAGTGGGTGCCTTCATCGGCGCGGTGGGCCTGGGGGCGATTACCGGCAGCGCCGGTATTGCTGCTGCCGAGAGCGGTGCTCCCAGCGACGACAAAGAATCCGCGTCGTCGTCCTCTGGGCCGGCGTCGAGGACCGCGTCGCGTTCCGGCCCGCGAGGCGGGACTGCGGCCGGCGCGCGCGCCGTGCCCGACGCGGATGCTCCCTCCGCGCGTCGCACCCGCGGGACCACGCCCGATCGGCTCGCGCAGTCGGCTCCGCGCGATAACGAAGCCCACGAAGAAATCGCTGAACGCCTCGGCGCGGACCTCGATCAATCGGTGTTGAAGACCCCGGCGACTCCGACAGTCCCGGCGCCGGCGGCTGCCGGCAGTTCCGTGACGCAACCCTCGATAGCCCTACCGGCCGAGGCCCGGCCCGCTCCGATGGCCGCACAGCCGCGTTTTGCGGTGTCGATCTCGCAGGCTGCGCCGACGGTGTCTCCCACTCCGGCGCCGGCGTCGACCGTCGTTCCGGTCATGTCGGCGGCAGCGACGTCCCCGAGCCCCTCCAGCGCGGCCACGGGTACCGCCGGTGACCAGCTCAACGTCCTGATCGCGGCAATGGCGGTGATCAGCCGCGAGCTCAACAGGTTGCTGTTCAACAGGACTCCGACAGCCAATCCGGTTCAGTACGGCCTGACCGCCAGCGGGGTCGCCACCGGCACGGTGGGCGGATCCGACCCCGAGGGCGACCCGCTGGCCTACGCGATCGACACCGTTCCGGAGTTCGGCTCGGCCGTCGTCGACG
>JAGQTK010000293.1 GCA_020439065.1 Microthrixaceae bacterium | reverse complement strand
TCTCCCGTTTTCGTGAAGGAAGACACATGACCGACTCCACCAGCACCGTCGACGTTCCCGGCTACAAGGCCGGCACCTGGGTGCTCGACCCCTCGCACAGCGAGGTCACGTTCAGCCTCCGGCACATGATGATCTCCAAGGTCCGCGGCGAGTTCGGCGTGAAGAGCGCGACGCTGATCGCCCCCGAGAACCCGCTCGAGGTCTCGATCACCGCCAGCGTCGACGCCACGTCGCTCGACACCGGCGACGAGGGCCGCGATGCGCACCTGCGCTCGGCTGACTTCTTCGACGTGGAGAACCACCCGAGCCTCGAGTTCGTCTCGACCGGCGTGCGCGTCGAGGGCGGCGACTTCCTCGTCGACGGCGACCTCACCATCCGCGGCATCACCAAGCCCGTCACCTTCGAGCTCGACTTCAACGGCTTCGGCGTCGACCCGTGGGGCAACTACAAGGCCGGCGCCTCGGCCAAGACGGTCGTCAACCGCGAGGACTTCGGCCTGACCTGGAACGCCGCGCTCGAGGCCGGCGGCGTGCTCGTGGGCAAGGACGTCACGATCACGCTCGACCTGCAGGGTTCGCTGCAGCAGGACTGAGCTGCGTCTGTGAAGGGGCGGGGTGCGCGGCATCCCGCCCCTTCATCGCGCAGAACCCTGGTAGAGTGATTCGGTTGCCGTTTGATCGGCCGCGGATAAAGAGAGCCCACACAGCAGGTGAGGGGCGCCGCGCAATAAGCAGGAAGGGGATCCCATTTATGGCACTCGAGTCTGACGCCAAGAAGGCGATCATCGAAGAGTACGCGACGCACCCCGGTGACACCGGATCCCCCGAGGTGCAGGTCGCGATGCTGACGCAGCGCATCAAGGACCTCACTGAGCACCTGAAGGGCCACAAGCACGACCACCACTCGCGTCGTGGTCTGTTCCTGATGGTCGGTCAGCGCCGTCGTCTGCTCGGCTACCTCCAGGACACCGACATCACGCGTTACCGTACGCTGATCGAGCGCCTGGGCCTGCGTCGCTAACACGCCGCAGTCGCTGAGCGCCTCCCTCGGGAGGGCATCGCAGCCAGCGTAATATCGCACTTCTTCAAGGGCCGCCCCACGGTGTGGGGCGGCCCTTCTGCGTGCTCGCGTGCGGCCATGTGTGCCCCTACCGGCGGCGTGGCGGGCCGTCTAGTCTTCGTTGGAAGGCCCCCTTCCCGAGGGGCGCGATGCAAAGGAGCATCCCATGCCATTTCGCAGCCCGTACCCAGACGTCGAGATTCCGAATCTGACCGTCTTCGACTTCCTGTTCGCCGACCTCGCCCCCGAAGACGCGGCCCGAACCGCGCTCGTGGACGGCACCTCGGGCGATGCCACGAGCTACGGCGCCCTCGTGGTGCAGATCGAGCGCATGGCCGGTGCGCTCGCCGCACGGGGGGTGGGCCCGGGCGACGTCGTCGCGCTGCACTCACCGAACGTGCCGGCCTTCGCCACCGCCTTCCACGGGATCTTGCGTGCCGGTGCGACCGCGACCACGATCAACGCGCTGTACACGGCCGAAGAGATCGAGAAGCAACTGCGCGATTCCGCCGCGATCATGCTGATCACGGTGTCGCCGCTGCTGCAACCGGCGCTTGCGGCCGCGCGCGCGGTCGGCATCGAGCGCGTGATCGTGATGGACGGTGCGGAGGGGCACGAGTCGCTGCGCGACCTGCTCACGGAGGGAGCGCCGGCGCCGGCGCTGTCGATCGATCCGGCAACCCACGTGGCCGTGCTGCCCTACTCCTCGGGCACGACAGGGCTGCCGAAGGGCGTCGTGCTCACCCACCGCAACCTGACCGTCAACGTCATGAACTTCCTCGTGGTCGGCGACTTCCGGCGCGACGACGTGAGCCTGGCGATCGCCCCGTTCTTCCGCGTGGGTGGGCTCGCGGTGACGCTCCTCGAGACCCTCGTGGTCGGTGGGACCGTGGTCG
>JAGQTK010000292.1 GCA_020439065.1 Microthrixaceae bacterium | reverse complement strand
GGGACGGAGACCACGTGGTCGTCGACGTGCACAGCGCCCACCATCAGGCAATCGAAAAGCCCGGCAGAGGACTGCGTGTCGTGGCTCGCTCCGCCGATGGCGTAATCGAAGCGGTCGAACATGAGAACGCCCCGATTCTCGGCGTACAGTGGCATCCTGAAGATCCGAACAGCTCCGGCGAGCAGGTCTCCTATCTGCTTCGGATCCTGACCGACGAGCAGGAACGGGCTAGCCTCGTGGCCCCGTTGAACCGTAACTAGAGCAGAGGAACTCCCTTGTCCAACTCATTGACCTCACGAATCGCAGGTGTCGCGGCCGCGGCCTTGGCTCTCGTGGCGCTGAGCGCTTGCAGCGACGGCCCCAGCGCTCCCGCCCCCACCACCGATGACTCCCCGGCGCAGACTGCCGAGGGCTTCTCGCTCGAGAACTATCAGAAGGTCATCGACGACGGCGCCGTCGCGTCGGACGCAGACATCGAGGCCAACGCCTGGGCGAGCGCGGTGCGCGACGCCGGTGTGCTGAAGATCGGCGGCACGGAAACCTCGCAGCTCTTCTCGCTCGTCGATCCCACCGTCAGCGAGCAGGCGATCGGCTTCGACGCGGGCCTCTCGCAGCTGCTCGCCACCTACATCCTCGGCGAGCCGAACACCGAGCTCAGCCAGGTCACCTCCGACACCCGCGAGGAGGTGCTCGTGACAGGCAGCGTCGACGCGGTGTTCGCCACCTACTCGATCACTCCGCAGCGTGAGGAGCGGGTGGACTTCGCCGGCCCGTACTACTCGTCGCAGGCCGCGATCCTTGTGAAGGCAGACAACGCCGACATCGAGAGCGTGGAGGATCTGGCGGGCAAGACCGTCGCCACCCAGTCGGGCTCAACCGGCGTGACCCTGCTCGAGGACGTCGCTCCCGAGGCTAAGGTCGACGCGTTGCCCGATCATTCGCAGGCGATCGCCGCCGTTCAGCAGGGCCGTGCCGACGCCTATGTGATCGACCAGTCGCTGCTGCTGAACTCGCTGCTCGACAATGACGACCTCAAGATCGTCGGCGAGCCATTCGGCCCCGTCGATCCGTACGGCATCGGCCTGCCCAAGGGCAGCGACGCCACCGAGTTCGTGAACGCCTGGCTGCAGCAGATCATCGACGACGGCACTTGGCTGGAACTGTGGCAGGCCACCATCGGTGCGAAGACCGGCACCGACGTGGTGCCGACTCCTCCGACCGTCGAGTAGTCGCTGAGAAGTGATGGCGGTGCGCTGACATGGGCGTGATCTGGGAGAACTACCTGGACGATTTTGTGCAGGGAACCCTGCTCACGCTCGGTCTCACGGCGGCGAGCTTCGTGCTCGCCGCCGTGATCGGCACCGCCATCGCCGCATTCCGGATCAGCCCGATCGTGCCGCTTCGCACGTTCGGGCTGATCTACGTCGAGATCTTCCGCAACGTTCCGCTGATGAGCCTCATCATTCTGGTGGTGTACGCCCTGCCCGAGGTGAGCATCATGCTCGACTATGTGCCCGCGGTGATCCTCGCCCTGTCCCTCGTCGGCGGCGCTTTCATCGCTGAGGCGCTGCGCAGCGGCATCAATAGCGTCGGGGTCGGCCAGATCGAAGCCGCGCGATCTGTTGGGCTCACATTCGTCGGCGTGCTGCGCCTGGTGGTGCTGCCGCAGGCGTTTCGCAGCATGATTCAGCCGCTCATCACCGTGTTGATCGCGATCTTCCTCAGCACCTCACTGGCGGGCGTGGTGGGGGTCCGAGACCTCACGCAGACCGTCGCCTACATCAATAACAGGGAAGCCCTCGGTCTGCTGACCTTCGCGATCGCCGCGGCGATCTATGCCACGATCTCCCTGCTGATCGCCTGGGTCGGTGGCATCGTCGAGCGAAGGGTCAGGGTGAAGCGATGACCAGCGCGCTTTTCGACGTGCCCGGCCCGAAGGCCAAGCGGCGCATTCACATCATCACGGCGATC
>JAGQTK010000291.1 GCA_020439065.1 Microthrixaceae bacterium | reverse complement strand
CACGCACGTGCACGGCGGGTTGGACTGGATCGCGAAGCACACACCGATCCCGATCGCGGGGATGGACTTCGACAACGGCGGCGAGTTCATGAACTGGTCCGTGATCGCGTGGGCCGACGACCGGGACATCCCTCTGACCCGGGGCCGCCCGTATCAGCACAACGACAACGCGCACATCGAGCAGCGCAACGGCGACTGGGTCCGCAAGCACGCGTTCCGGTACCGGTACGAGACCGAGCACGAGATGGCGCTGCTGAACGAACTGTGGGACCTGGTGATGGCCCGCAAGAACCACCTGCTGCCGTGCGTGAAGGCGGTCGGTTGGACCCACACGAACTCAGGTCGCAAGAAGCGGGTCTACGACACCCCACGCACGCCCTACCAGCGGCTGCTCGACGCCGGCATCCTCGATGCCAAGACCGCGGCGCGGCTCGAGCGTGACCGTGCGAAGCTGAACCCGGCACGGATCACCCGGAGAATCAACCAGATCCAACACCAGCTCATCGACCTCGCCGCCGCCCGCACCCAAGGCACCCGCCCCGCCGCCTGAAATACGCGGACCTTTTACGTGAGGCAAGCGTCAAACGCTCCCGGACCTATTGACATGAGGCAAGACGCAGTCTTCGGACGGCGACGCGGGCGAGGACGGCAGTTCGCCGCTCGATTCCGGGTTCAGCGCGATCACGGCCACCGCATCGTCGCCGGTCAGCCCGACGAACTTCACCCCCATGGTGTCGCGACCCTTGGCAGGCACCTCGGCCACCGCCGACCGGATGATCTGGCCGCTCACCTTGATCGCGATCACCTCGTCCGACTCCTGCACGACCAGGCCGCCGACCAGGCCGCCGCGATCCTCGTTGGTCAGCGCCATGGTCTTGATGCCGATGCCGCCGCGTGCCTGGAGGCGGTAGTCGCCGATCCGGGTGCGCTTGGCGAAGCCGCCGTCGGTGATGGTGAAGACGTATTGGGGCATGACGTCGTCGCCGGCTTCCTCGGCCGCAACCTGGGCGGCGCGGATGACCGACATCGACAGCATCGAGTCTCCGTCGCGGAACTTCATGCCGGCGACGCCCGAGGTGGCACGGCCCATCGGGCGCAGCTGGGCGTCATCGGCGCGGAACCGCAGCGACTGACCCTTGCGCGAGACCAGCAGGATGTCGTCCTCGGGGTTGACGAGCTCGGCGCCGATCAGCTCGTCGTCGTCCTCACGGAAGTTGATCGCGATGACCCCCGCCTGACGCGGGGAGTTGTAGTCGGCGAGCCGGGTCTTCTTCACCAGGCCGCTGCGGGTCGCGAGCACGAGGTAGGGGGCCTGGTCGTAGTCGCGGATCGCCAGCACCTGCGCGATCGACTCGTCGGGCTGGAACGACAGCAGTCCGGCCACGTGACCGCCCTTCGCGTCACGCGACGCCTCGGGCAGGTTGTAGGCCTTGGTGCGATAGACGCGTCCGGCGGTGGTGAAGAAGAGCAGCCAGTGGTGGTTGGTGGTCGCGATGAAGTGCTCGACCACGTCGTCGCCACGCAGCGTCGCCCCCCGCACGCCTTTGCCGCCCCGCTTCTGGGTGCGGTACTGGTCGGCCCGGGTTCGCTTGGCATAGCCGCCCCGGGTGATGGAGACGACCAGCTCCTCGTCGGGGATCAGGTCCTCCATCGACAGGTCGCCGTCGGCCGCGATGATCTGGCTGCGCCGGTCGTTGCCGTGTTTGTCGACGATCTCCTGGAGCTCCTCGGAGATGATCGAGCGCTGCCGGGTCTCGTTGGCGAGGATGTCGTTGAGGTCGGCGATGACTGTCTCGAGGCGAGCCAGCTCGTCGATGATCTTCTGACGCTCCAACGCGGCCAGCCGCCGCAGCTGCATGTCGAGGATCGCGGTGGCCTGGATCTCGTCGATGTCGAGCAGCGCGATCAGTCCGGCGCGCGCCTCGCTGACGTCGGGCGAGCGGCGGATGAGCGCGATGACCTCGTCGAGCGCGTC
>JAGQTK010000290.1 GCA_020439065.1 Microthrixaceae bacterium | reverse complement strand
CGGCCGTGCCGGCGAGCACGAGGAGGGCGTCGCGGGCACGGGAGCCCGGGATGCCGTCCGTGAGGACCGGGGTCGTGCTGGTGATCGATGCTGTGCTCACGGGGTCTCCTTCGTTGCCGAATCTCGCGTACCTGAACGGTGTTCAGTGAACGATGTTCAGTAGGCTACGGGAATGGCACCCCCGGGAGCAAACAGCGCGGCCGCTCCGGCGCGTCGATCCAAGACCGACGTCGTCGACGCGGCCCTCGGCATCCTTGCAACGCAGGGCCTGCCCGATCTGACGATGCGCCGCATCGCTGACGAGCTCGGCGTGCGCCCGAGCGCCCTGTACTGGCACTTCCCCAACAAGCAGACGCTGTTGGCGGCGGTGAGCGAGCGAATCCTGGCGCTGAGCGGCAGCGCACCCGACCCCACGCCGCCGTGGCGCGAGGGCGCGACGGCGATCGCCACGAGCCTGCAACGGTGCCTGCTGCGGTACCGCGATGGGGCCGAGCTTGTCTCGAGCTCGCTCGCGATGGGGCTGATCCAGCCGCCGGCGCAGCGGCAGCTTCTCGAGCTCGCCCTCGCGCACCGGATGCCGCCCGCGCTCGCTCGGGTGGCCTCGAGCACGCTCGTGCATTTCGTGCTCGGGCACACCTTCCACGTACAGCAGCGACTCGAGCTCGCACGCGTGGCAGCGTCGGCGGTCGGTGCGCCGGTGCCGGCCGCGACGGCGCCGGAGGACGACTTCGA
The DNA here is from genome assembly GCA_020439065.1 of Microthrixaceae bacterium. GTDB lineage: Bacteria > Actinomycetota > Actinomycetes > Actinomycetales > Microbacteriaceae > Microbacterium. Next base: position 1,274 of record JAGQTK010000290.1, on the reverse strand, counting down.
GGGTGGGGTGGCGCTGATCGTGCACGGGGCCGAGTCGCTCGCGCGCGCCGACCCGCGCCCCTAGGGCGGGCATCCGAAAACGCTGAAGGGGGGATGCCGCGGCATCCCCCCTTCAGCACTCCCGCCGCCGCGCGGCTCAGGCGGCGCGCAGCTCGCGCAGCACCAGCGCGGTCGCAACCGCGGCGTGCGCCGCCTCTGCGCCCTTGTCCTCCGAGGAGTCGGGGAAGCCGGCGCGGTCGATGCCCTGCGCCTCGGTGTCGAGCGTCAGCACGCCGAAACCGACCGGCTTGCCCGTGTCGATCGCGACGCGCGTGAGGCCGTCGGTCGCGGCGGCCGAGACGAACTCGAAGTGCGGCGTGCCGCCGCGGATGATCACGCCGAGGGCGACCACAGCGTCGGCGCCCGCCTCGAGGGCGGCCTTGGCCGCGACCGGCAACTCGAAGCTGCCCGGCACGCGCACCAGCGTGTGCGTCGCACCCGAGGCATCCAACTCACGCACGGCACCCGCGATGAGCCCGTCTGAGATCACCTCGTGCCAGCTGCCGGCGATGATGGTGACCCGCAGGCCGCTCGCGTCGATGCTCGTGCGTTCTGCTGCTCCGTGCCCGCTCATGCGTTGCCCTTTCCTGGTGCGATCTCGTATGCGTCGCTGAGCTTTTGCTCGTCGATCGTGTGCCCCATGCGCTCGCGCTTCGTGCGCAGGTAGTCGTGGTTGTTCACGCCCACGCCCACCAGCAGCGGCACCTGCTCGACCACGTTGACGTCGAGGGCGCGCAGCTGCGCCACCTTGTCGGGGTTGTTCGTCAGCAGGCGCACCCGGCTGACCCCGAGGTCGGCGAGGATGCCGGCGGCGGCCGCGTAGTCGCGGGCGTCGATCGGGAAGCCGAGGGCGAGGTTGGCGTCGACGGTGTCGAGGCCCTGCTCCTGCAGGCTGTACGCGCGCAGTTTGTTGATCAGGCCGATTCCGCGACCCTCGTGCCCGCGCATGTAGATGACGATCCCGCCTTCGCGATCGATCGCGTCAAGGGCGGCGTCCAGCTGCCAGCCGCACTCGCACTTGAGCGAGTGGAAGGCCTCGCCGGTGAGGCATTCGGAGTGCACGCGCACGAGCGGCGCGTCGCCCAGCTCGCCCGAGATGACCGCGAGGTGATCCGTGCCGGTCTGGCGGTCCTTGTACGCGAGGAAGCGGAAGCTGCCGTGCGTGGTGGGCACCGTCGATTCGGCGCGCAGGCTGACGAGGCGGCGCGGGGCCTCCTCCTGGGTGCGCGGCTCGT
>JAGQTK010000028.1 GCA_020439065.1 Microthrixaceae bacterium | reverse complement strand
CCCCGAGCACGGGGTCTTCGGCGCGGCGCTTGGCGACGCGCCGGTCGTTGATCATCGCGATGAGCACGGCGGCGAAGTACAGCACGACCATCGGGATCGCGAGCAGGAACATCGAGATGACATCGGCCGCGGGGGTGGCCATCGCGGTGAACAGCGTGATCGCGAGGATCGCCCATCGCCACGCCTTCAGGATCGCCTTGCCGCTCATCATGCCGGCCAGGTTCAGCATCACGAGCAGCACGGGGAGCACGAATGCGACGCCCAGCACGAGGAGGAGCTTGAAGATGAAGTCGTAGTACTCCCGGTACTCGAAGAAGTTCACCCCGCCCTCGGGCACGAACGTCGACATGAGCTCGATGATGTTCGGCATCACGAACCAGCCCGCAGCGCAGCCGGCGAAGAACAGCGGAATCGCGGCGGCGAGGAAGCCGAGCGTGTACTTCATCTCGCGCCGGGTGAGCCCGGGCATGATGAACGCCCAGATCTGATAGATCAGCATGGGTGCTGCGATGAAGATGCCGATGGAGAACGCCATGCGCAAGCGGAAGTCGAAACCGCCGGTGATCGTGCCGAAATTCAGCAGGGCGCTGTTCGGGATGCCGCGGCGATCGGCGATCTCGCGAATCGGCTCGGTGAGCAGCTCGATGATCGGATCGGCGATGAAAAACGCGATGATCATGCCGACCACGAGGGCGGCGGCTGAGATCAGAAATCTGCGGCGAAGCTCAAGAAGGTGAGCGCCGAGCGACATGCGCCGCTCACGACTCTTGCGGGCTCGGGGTGCCGCCCGACCTGCATCAGCGGTGGTCACCGCCGACTATGCCGCGGGGTCGGTGGAACGCTGTACGGGCGCCGCTTCCGATGAAGTCGTGCCGCCGTCGACGGTGGTCTCCGTGGCGGTGGAGGCCGTCTTGGCCGCGGCATCCGCCTCGTCGTCGTTCTTCATCGCCTTCATCTCGCCCTTGAAGACGCGAGCCGATTGCCCCATGCTCTTGGCGAGTGCCGGCAGCTTCGCGGCGCCGAACAGGAGCAGGATGACGACGAGGATGATCAGCAGGTGCCATCCTTGAAATGCGTTGCCAAACATGAGATCTCCGTCGCGTAGGGGTCTGGATCTCCAGTGTAACCCGCATTGATCCGTCTTGCCTGAATGCTCAGGCGTAGCGGTCGAGGCCGGCGGCGGCCCATTCGGCCACGACGCGCCGCGCCTGGGCTGGGCCCTGCACCACGAGGTTGCCACCCATGCGTGCGGCGAGGCGCTTGAGGCTGTGCAGATGCGCCACCCGGACGATGGCGGTCGAGACGCCGGCCGCGGTGGTGACCTTCGCGCCGTCGAGGTATGCACCCAGCAGCGGGGTGAGCGTCTGGTCGAAGCGCACCGTGACCGTCAGATCGTCGCTCGAGGGCTCGAACAGCTCCTCCCTGCTCGGCACGTGCGCGGCGGCGGGGCGATCGGTGACCTCGAGGTTCGTGATCCGGTCGAAGAGGAAGGTGCGCTCGGCCAGACGGCTGTGGCACCAGCCACGCAGGTACCAGCTGGTGTCGTTCGAGAACGCCCGTACGGGATCGACCGTGCGCCGTTCGACCGGGCCACCCAGCGGGCGGTAGTCGAAGCGCAGCTGCACGCCGCGCGCGACGGCGTCGGTGATGCGTGCTTGCAGGGCGTCGACCTGCCCGACGGTGATCGCCAGCTCGGGTGGTGCCTCCACGGCGCCGCGCGCGAGCTTCTGCGCGAGGCTCGCCACGTCACCGCGCTCGTTCACCCCTGGCACACCGCTGGCCGCCATGAGCCCGGCGATGAGGGCGGATGCCTCGCGGGAGGTGAAGCGCGGGGAACGGTCGATCGCGACATGGGTGAGCAGCACGATCTCCTCGCGCTCCTCCAGCGCGTCCCAGTCGATGTCGAACAGGTCGTTGTGCAGGTACAGGCCGCCGTCGCCGGGTACGCCCGAGAGCGCGATCACCTCGACGCCCCGGCGCATCTCCGCGGGCGAGACACCGAAGTCCGCCGCCGCATCGGCCACCGACACCGGGCCCTTCTCGATGAGGTACGGCACGAGGGTGAGCATGAGCGTGAGCCGGTCGCCCGCCAGGAGCGGGCGCTGCCGGGCGGTCATGCGCCGCTCCCCCGGATGCGCCCGGGGCGGGCCGCAGCGGGCGTGCGGCCGCGAGGCGTCGACGAGGCCGGCTCGGGCTCGGGCTCGCTGTGCGCATCCCGCACGCGGGTGAGCTGGGCGATCACGAGTACGCGCAGCTGTTCCGGCTCGCGCACGAGCACCTCGGGCCCGAAGGATGCGAGCTCGTCGGCGAGCACGTGGGCGTCGACGAACGGCAGGTGCAGGACGCCAGCCTCGATCCGGCCGCGCCGGCCCAGCCGGAGTGCCGCCTCCGTGTTGGGCGCCACATCCAGCACGGCCTGCTGGCTCGCGGCAAGCGCGTCGAGCCCCTCGCGGGCGCGCGCCGCCGCGCCATCGCGGCGCTCCGGCGCGAACGCTTCGTCCGTGATGGTCACCGGCCCGGTGATGCGGGAGAGCAGGAAGGTGCGTTCGGCCTGGCGGTCGTGATCCCAGCCGTACAGGTGCCACCGGCCCTCGTACTCCAGGAGCGCATGCGGCTCGACGGTGCGGGAGCGGGCCGCGGCATCCCCAGGTCGCAGGTATGCGAATCGCACAACCAGCGACTTCTCGTTCGCGCCGCGCAGCGCACCGAACGCGGGCTCGCGCAGGCTGACGCGCGGCGCGAAACCGAGGATCGGCTCGTCGACGTCGATACCCAGCGAGCGGATCTTCATCAGCGCGCTCTGGGCGGCGCCCGAGAGCGAGCCCTGGCTCCACACGGCGGCGGCGAGGTTCAGCAGTGCGATCTCCGCCGAGGTGAACGTGAGGTCATCGGGCAGCTCGTACTCGGTCTTCGGGATCGTGTAGCGCGAGTCCTGGTTGTTGTCGGGGTCATCGACGGCGCCGAGGGTGAGGATCGGGATGCCGGCCTCGCGCAGGTCCTGCTTGTCGCGCTCGAACATCTTCTCGAGCGCACGTCGATCACCGCGGGCACGCTCGGCGTATCCCTGGACACTGCGCAGGATCTGCTCCTTGCTCAGGCCGTTCGGGGTGGCGACGAGGGCCAGCACCAGGTTCAGTTGGCGCTCTTCCGGGCGCACGGATGCTGCAGACACGGCCCCATCCTAGGGGTGGGTTCAGCCGATCCCGAGGATGTCGATCACAAACACGAGCGTCGAGTTCGCGGGAATCTTGTTGGTGGACTGCTCGCCGTAGCCGAGCTCCGGCGGAATCACCGCGAGCACCTGCGAACCGACGGTCTGCCCCTCGAGCGCCTGCGCGAAGCCCGGGATGACGCCATCGAGCGAGAGCTCGCGCGCCGGTCCCGACCATGAGGAGTCGAACACGGTGCGCTCACCCCAGGTGAGCCCGGTGTACTGCACGAGCACGGTGTCGCCCGCCTGCACGGTCGCGCCATCGCCCAGCTTGAGCGTCTCGGCGACGAAGCCGGCCGGGGGCGCCCCGATCGGAATCGTGACGCCGGGCTGGCCGTCCGCCGCGCGCACGACGCTCGGCAGGCCGTGGCCCGCGACGAACTGGTCGGCACCGTCGGCCTTCGTGCGGAACACGCTGCGCACATCGACCACCGCGACGATCGACTCGCCGGGGGCGATGCCGAGCGCGCCGACACCCTGCCCGCCCGAGACTTCCTCGCTCGGCATCGCAACGATCACCCGTGAACCCTCGGTGGCACACATCAGGCCGCGCTGCAGGCCGGGGAAGGTCTCCCCCCAGCTCGAGAGGGCGATCGGCTTCGCCGGGTTCTCCTCGCCGAACACGGAGGTGACCAGCTGGGCGCCGGTCGTGCCGCTGTAGAGGGCCATGTCGAGGTTCACGAGCTGGTTCGGCGCGTCGATCACCCGGCCGTGGCCCGGTGTGACGACAGAGTGCACCGTCTGCTCGGTCACGAACGGGCTGTACATCGTCACCTTCGGTGCGGTGCCGACGTCGCCCTTGACGGTGATCAGGTCGGTCACGCCCGGGTCGCTGATGGCGAGGGTCTCGCACCCGGCCGCGAAGGGCTCCGGGGTCGGGGCGGTGCAGCCGGAGAGAACGAGGGCGGAGGCGCCTAGAGCGGCGAAAAGAAGAGGGAGCTTGCGCACGATCGTCAGTCTATGACATCGACTGTGCCGGGCCCCGCGTCCGCGCCGCTGTCGCCGATCTGGCTGGGCTCGTCGCCGACACCGCGCTGCTGGCCGGTCTCGCCGCCGTCGCCCGTGGCCCAGCTCGCAGCTTGGGTCGCCTCGCGCACCCGCTTGCGCAGGTTCTTGTCGCTGATGGTCCGGTCGCCGACGGCGCCGGGCGTCCATGCCTCGACATCTTCGTCGCCGTAGGTGGGGGCCTTCGCCTTGCGGCGCTTCACATCCGGCAGCACTGCGCCCGGCGCCAGGCGGCGCGCGGTGATGAGGAACCCGGTGTGCGCCACCATGCGGTGGTCGGGGCGGACGGCGAGCCCCTGCACGTGCCAGCCCCGCACCATCGTCTCGCTCGCGATCGGTTCGGTGAACAGCCCGGTCGATCGGATGAACTCCGCGACGCGCGAGAGCTGGGTGGCGGTGGCGACGTAGCAGAGCACGACGCCCCCGGGCTTGAGCGCGTCGGCGACGACCTCGATGCATTCCCAGGGCGCCAGCATGTCGAGCACCACGCGGTCGACGGTGCCCGCGGGCGCCGCGAGGGGCAACTGGTCGACCAGGTCGCCCACGGTGACGCTCCAGGTCTCGGGGACGCGCCCGAAGAACGTCGAGACGTTCGCCTCCGCGACCTCGGCGAACTCATCGCGACGCTCGAACGAGAGCAGGCGGCCGGCGGGGCCCACCGCGCGCAGCAGCCACAGCGAGAGCGCACCGGATCCCACGCCGGCCTCGACGACGACGGCACCGGGGAAGATATCGGCTTGCGCGACGATCTGCGCCGCATCCTTCGGATAGACGATCGCGGCCCCGCGGGGCATCGACATCACGAAGTCGTTCAGCAGCGGCCGCAAGGCGAGGTACTCGTGCCCGGCGCTGTTGGTGACGACCGAGCCGTCGGGCAGGCCGATGAGCGAATCGTGCGCCAGCACGCCGTTGTGCGTGTGCAGCTCCTTGCCCGGCATGAGCGTGACGGTGTGCATCTTGCCTTTGGGGCCGGTCAGCTGCGCGCGATCACCGACGCGAAAGGGCCCGCTCGGCTGCGGGGCGGTCGCTGTCGCGTCGATCGAGGCCTGGTCGCTCGTTGCCCGGGTGGGCTGGGATTCTGGCACGGTGCTCACTTTCGCTGCGCCCTCTTGGCGGTGAAGTCGGCGAGAACCGCCGAGAGATCGTCGATGCCGCGGCCGGCGAGGCTCGGCCAGAGCACGTGCGCCCCGGTGCCCTCGAGCGAGACCATGTGCGAGACACCGACGGTTGCCGCGCCGGAGGCGATGGCCGAGCGCATGCCCGTGGGCGAGTCCTCGATCACCACGCAGCGGGCGATGTCGACGCCGAGCGCCTGCGCGGCATGCAGGTAGGGATCGGGGAAGGGTTTCGGGCGCGGCACGTCGTCGCCGCCGAGCACCAGATCGAACGCTTCGAAATCGATGAGGTCGACGATGCCGTCGGCCATGCTGCGCATCGACATGGTGACGAGTGCGGTCGGCACACCGGCATCCCGAATCGATCGCAGCAGCGGCAAGGCGCCCGGGCGAAAGATCGGGCCTTCGGCGGCCACGCGGCGCATCACGCCGTCGGTGAGGTGGTCGATGATCTCGCGGATGCCCATGCGCACACCGTGTTCTTGGAACACCCGCGCGGCGTCCTCGAGCCCGCTGCCGACAAGCTGCATCGCCTGCTCGTGGCTCCAGGTGCCACCGAACTCGACGACGAGGGCCGCCTCGGCGGCCAGCCAATAGGGTTCGGTGTCGACGATCGTCCCGTCCATGTCCCAGAGAACCGCCTGGGGCGCAAGTGCACTCACTCCCCCAGACTACGTTGCGCGAGCCCGGGTGCCGCCGTGGGGTGGAGCGCCTATTCTTGATGGATCATCTGGTCGGCTTGGGAGGAGGCGATATGGACGCACTCGGACGCAAGGTCCTCGTCGTCGCGTTCGACGGCTGGAACGACGCCGGTGAGGCGGCATCCGCGGCGCTTCGCGTGCTGCGCGACGCCCAGCCGTACGAACGGGTCTTCTCGGTCGATCCCGAGCTCTACTTCGACTACCAGTACAACCGCCCCACGATCGGCATGGATGCCGAGGGCAGGCGGGTGCTGAAGTGGCCCGAGGCCGCCGTGCTGCGCCCGCAGCGGCGAACGCGGGGGGTGCAGCTGTGGCTGCTCAGCGGCGTCGAGCCGTCGCGCGCATGGCAATCGTTCGCGCAGGAGCTGATCGACGTCGCGCTGCGCGAAGACATCACCGGGATCGTGGCGCTCGGTTCGATGCTTGCCGACGTGCCGCACACACGCCCCATCACGATCCAGGCGGGCAGCGAGAGCGAGACCCTGCGGGAGGCGATGGCGCTCGATCGCAGCACCTACGAAGGGCCGGTGGGCATCCTCAGCGTCCTGGGGGCCGCGGCGGAGGAAGCCGGGATTCCCATGGCCTCCCTCTGGGCGAGCGTCCCGCACTACGTCGCCGGCCACGCGCCGTCGCCGAAGGCGACGCTGGCGCTGCTTGACCGACTCGAGGACGTCGCGGGGGCGCAGCTGCCGCGCGCGGACCTGGCGAGGGATGCGGCCGTGTGGGAGGCGAACATCGACGCGGCGGCCGCTGAGGATGACGAGATGGCAGAGTACATCCACCAGCTCGAACGCACCCGCGACATGGTCGACTCCCCCGAGGCATCCGGCGACGCGATCGCCGACGCATTCGAGCGGTACCTGCGCCGCGACGGCGGCGACGGCTCGGGTCGGCCGGGGCGCGGGAGCGCGCCTCGCGGCTGAGCCGCCAGGCTACGGCTGGAGCACGCCCATCGCGAGCAGGATGAGCAGCACCACCCCGAGAGCGATCCGGTAGATCACGAACGGCATGAAGCTGCGCTTTTTGATGTATTCCATCAGGAAGGCGATCACCGCGAGCCCCACGGCGAACGCGACGAGCGTTGCGGCCGCCGTCTCGAACAGGCTGTAGACGCCCGGCTCCTTGAAGCTCGTGAGCAGTTCGTAGAAGCCGCTGCCGAACACCGCAGGGACCGCGAGCAGGAATGCGTACTCGGCGGCTGCGGGGCGGCGGTAGCCGAGCGCGAGGCCGACCGTGGTGGTGGCACCCGAGCGGGAGACGCCGGGAATGAGCGCGAGCGCCTGCGCGAATCCGAGCGCGATGCCGTGACCATAGGTGAGCTGGTCGAGCTCACGGTTGCGCCGCCCGAAGCGGTCGGCCAGGCCGAGGAGGACCCCGAACACGATCAGCATGATCGCCACCAGCCAGAGGCTTCGGAACGTGCTGCGAATCACGTCCTGAAACAGGAATCCGAGCGCACCGATCGGGAGCGTGCCGACGATGATCAGCCATCCCATGCGCGCGTCCGGGTCGTTGCGTGGGACGCGACCGAACAGCGAGCGCCACCACTGCGCGATGACTCGCCCGATCGTTCGGGCGAAGTAGACGAGGACGGCGAGCTCGGTGCCGATCTGCGTGATCGCGGTGAAGGTCGCCCCCGGGTCGGTTGCCGACGGCAGGAACTCCCCGAGGATGCGCAGGTGCGCGCTCGAGGAGATCGGGAGGAACTCGGTGAGTCCCTGCACGAAGCCAAGGATGATCGCTTCGATCAGGTGCATGCAGGAGTCCTTCGGGTCGTGATTCGGCGCTGGGTGCGGCATCCATGGTGCCCTCGTGGCACACGGATGCTCCGCGGCGCCCGCATCAATGATGCCTGAAAGCGCGGCTCAGTAGCTGCGCAGGAGATCGGTGAGCACGCGCTGGCCGAACACGAGCGCATCGATCGGCACCCGCTCGTCGACCCCATGGAACATGCCCGTGAAGTCGAGATCGGCCGGCAGCCGCAGGGGCGCGAAGCCGTAGCCGGCGATGCCGAGGCGTGCGAGGGACTTGTTGTCGGTCCCACCGCCCATCAGGTACGGAATGACCGGCACCCCGGGATCGTGTCTACCGAGCGCGGCGACCATCGCCTCGACGAGGCCGCCGGCGAACGGCACCTCGAGCCCGATGTCGCGGTGCAGCATCTCGATCTCGACATCGTCGCCGATGATGCGCTGGATGTCGGCGAGGGCCGCCTCCTCGGTGCCGGGAATCACCCGCACATCGATCAGCGCCTCGGCGGTGTCGGGGATGACGTTGTGCTTGTAGCCCGCCGTCAGGCCGGTCGGGTTGGTCGTCGTGCGGAACGTGGAGCGCACGAAGCCCGCCGCGGGGCCGGTATGCGCCGCGAGCGCGTCCGGGTCGGTGCTGGTTGCGCCGGTGGCGTCGGCGTCGGTGTCGGTCTCGAGCACCGCGCGCAGCCCCGCGAGGAATTCGCGGGTCGTCTCGGTGAGCGTGATGGGCCATTCGGTGCGGCCGAGCGCCGCGACGGCCTCGGCGAGGCGCGTGACGGCGTTCTCCGATTGCAGCCGCGACCCGTGTCCGGCCGGCCCGCGGGTGCGCAGCCGGATCCACATCAGCGCCTTCTCGCCGGTCTGCAGGAGGTAAACGCGCCGATTCCCCACCATGATCGAGTAGCCACCGACCTCGCTGATCGCCTCGGTTGCGCCCGCAAACCACTCGGGGCGGTGCGTGACGACCAGCTGCGAGCCCTCCCCGCCACCGGCTTCCTCGTCGGCGAACATGACCACGATGATGTCCCGCTCCGGGCGCTCGCCGGCGCGGAGGAGCTCGGCGATCGACGTCAGAATCATGGCGTTCATGTTCTTCATATCGACCGCGCCGCGACCCCAGAGCAGGCCATCCTTGATCGTGCCGGCAAACGGGTCAACGCTCCACGCATCCGCGATCGCGGGCACCACGTCGAGGTGCCCGTGCAGGATCAGCGCGGGCTTGTCGGGGTTGCGGCCTTGCACGCGCGCCATGACGTTGGTGCGGCGCGGGATCGGCTCGTAGTACTCGACCTCGAGCCCCAGGGCGGCGAGGTATGCCCCCACATACTCGGCCGCTTCGCGCTCGCCGTTGGCTTTACCCTCGCCGTAGTTGGTGGTGTCGAAGCGGATCAGATCCGCCGCGACGCGTGCGACCTCGGGAAGGTGCTCTTGGGCAGGCTGCGACATGACTGCCACGCTACCGGCTGTGTGCGGCGCGGTGGTGAGGGAATGTGCGCGCGGGTGGTGCGCGGCTGGCGGGCGCGTGTGATCGCTGCGGGCCAAAACGTGACACGCCCGGGCGAAAGCGCATCGCCCGTTCGATTCGGCGTTCGGGTTCTCGCGTGGTAACGTTTTACCTCGGCGGGCAAGAGCCCGCAACCTGCGCGGGTGGCGGAATTGGTAGACGCGCTAGCTTGAGGTGCTAGTGCCCTTTATCGGGCGTGGGGGTTCAAGTCCCCCTTCGCGCACAGGTGCAAAAGGCCCTGATCAGAGAAATCTGTTCAGGGCCTTTTTCGTTGCATTCGCGTTTGCATGTGTTGCGGCTGCGCGGCCCGGCCGGCTCATGGCCACGCCGAGCCCGCACCCGGGGCGGCTCAGACCATGGAGACACCGAACAGCAGGCCCAGCACGTAGGTCACCGCTGCGGCGCCGAAGCCGATCGCAAGCTGTCGCAGCGCGCGACGAAGCGGCGGGCCGCCGGAGAGCACGCCGACCGTGGCACCGGTGGCAAGCAGTGCGATGCCCACGAGCGCGAGCGCGAGCAGCACCGCGGGTAGGCCGGTGAGGCCGAACAGCCAGGGCAGCACCGGGATGATCGCGCCGCTGGCGAAGAAGATGAAGCTCGAGCTCGCAGCCCCCCAGGCGCTGCCGACCACCTCGGCGTGGTCGCCGCGGGTGCTCGAGATGACGGCGTCGATGCCGGGGGTCCGAGCCGCTGCGAGCACCTCCTGCGCGCGCCGGAGCGCCTCGTCCGGGTCGGCGCCGCGGGTGCGGTAGACCAGCGCGAGCTCGTTCGCGTCGAGGTCGAGGTCGGGCAGGATGTCGTCTGCGAAGCCGCTCGGCTCCGTGGCATCCAAAAGCTCGCGCTGTGAGCGCACCGAGACGAACTCGCCGGCCCCCATCGACAGCGCCCCGGCCAGCAAGCCGGCGATCCCGCTGAAGAGCACGAACTGCGGCGCGATGCCCGTGGCGCCGACGCCCATCACGAGCGCCAGGTTGCTGACGAGGCCATCGTTCGCACCGAACACCGCGGCGCGGAACGTGCCCGAGAGGCGCCGGCGACCGCGCGCCGCGAGGCCGCGAACCACCTCGTGGTGGATGCGCTCATCGGCTGCCATGGCGAGCGTCGCCGAGGGATCGGAGCTGTACGGCGAGCGTGCCTCGGCGTTCTGCGCGAGCGCGAGCACGAAGATCGAACCGAAATTGCGCGCGAGGAAGCCGAGCATCCGGGTGCGTGCCGGAGCACGCGGCAGGCGCGCGGGCTCCCCGCCCAGCAATTGCAGCCAATGCGCTTCATGGCGCTGCTCGGCTTCGGCAAGCGAAAGCAGGATCTCCCGCTCCTCCCCCTCACGACGGCTCGCGAGGGAGCGGTAGACGGCCGCCTCGGCACGTTCGCTCACCAGGTAGCGCATCCAGCGGCGGCGCTCGGCCGGGGTGCCCATCGGGTCGTTCGATCGCGCGGGCGCAGGTGACGTGCTCAGGGTGTCCTCCGGGGGTTTCGCGGCCGCGATGCGCCGCATGCAGGGTGGATGCTCCAGCGCACCGCAATCGCGTCTTCAACCGTATCGAGGGGGCGGTTCCGAATCGCCGCGCGGCCAGCGATTGGCAGGATTTCGGGACTCCGAAGCTCGCGCAGGCCGCGCCGTGCTACTGCCGGACCCGCGCCCGAAGCACCTCGATGCGCGATTGCAGTTGCGCGACGGTCGCGTGTGAGACGGCCGGTCCCCCACACACGCGCCGCAGCTCGGCGTGCACGAGGCCGTGCGCCTCGCCCGACTGGCGCGCGTAGAGGCCCACCAAGCTGTTCAGCAGCTGCCGCTGCTCCTTCAGGGTGCGGTGCAGCGGCGCCGGGAGTGCGCCTTGCGCTTCGGCGGCGTCCGGCTGCTGCGCCTGGTTCGCCTCGCGGGTGTGCCGGTGCCGGGTCTGCCGCGCCTGGCGCTGCATCAGCAGCTCGTGCACATGCTCGGGCTCGAGGAGGCCGGGGATGCCGATGAACTCGTGCTCCTCGTCGGTGCCAGGCTGCGCGAGCTCACCGAACTCCTTGCCGTCGAACAGCACCCGATCGAAGTGCGCGACCGAGCCGAGCGCCTGGTAGGTGAACTCCTGCGTGAGCGCGTCGGATGCCTTCTCCTCGCGCTCCGCGGCATCCATCGCGTCGTCATCGAGCGCCCACTCATCGTCACCACTCGGGTCGCGATCGAGGGCGTGATCGCGCTCGCGTTCCATCTCGTTTGCGAGCGCGAGCAGCTGGGGGATGTTCGGGACGAAGATGCTGGCCGTCTCGCCGCGGCGCCGCGAACGCACGAAGCGCCCGATCGCCTGCGCGAAGAACAGCGGTGTCGATGCGGAGGTCGCGTACACGCCGACGGCCAGGCGCGGCACATCCACGCCCTCCGACACCATGCGCACCGCCACCATCCAGCGCGTGGTGGCGTTCGCGAAGGTCTCGATGCGGCCGGATGCCTCCGCCTCGTCCGAGAGCACGACGGTGGGTGCCTCGCCGCAAAGCCGCTCGAGGATCGCCGCGTAGGCGCGCGCGGCGGTCTGATCGGTGGCGATCACCAGGCCGCCTGCATCCGGGATCTGCTCCCGCACCTCCGAGAGGCGGCGGTCAGCCGAGCGCAGCACCGCCGGAATCCAATCGCCCTCGGGGTTGAGGGCCGTGCGCCACGCCTGGGCGGTGACGTCTTTCGTGTTGTCTTGGCCGAGATGCGCCTCCATCTCGTCGCCGGTGCTCGTGCGCCAGCGCATCTGCCCGGCATAGACCATGAAGATGACCGGGCGCACCACGCCGTCGGCCAGCGCGCGCCCATAGCCGTAGCTGTAATCGGTGCGCGAGAGGCGGATGCCCTTCTCGTTGGGCAGGTACTCGACAAACGGGATCGGCGCGGTGTCGCTGCGAAACGGGGTGCCCGAAAGCAGCAGCCGCCGGGTGGCGCGACCGTAGGCCTCGCGCAGGGCGTCGCCCCAGCTGAGGGCATCGCCGCCGTGGTGCACCTCGTCGAGGATGACGAGCGTGCGCGCCTCATCGGTGAGGCGCTGGTGCACGGAGGCCTTCACCGCCACCTGCGCGTAGGTCACGGCGACCCCGTGAAAGTGGCGTGCGGGCGCCCAGTGGCGGTTCGTGAAGTGCGGGTCAAGCCGAATCGAGACGCGGGCCGCGGCATCCGCCCACTGGGTCTTGAGGTGCTCGGTCGGGGCGACCACCACGATGCGGTCGATCACGCGGCGGCGGATCAGCTCGGTCGCGAGTCGAAGGGCGAATGTGGTCTTTCCGGCGCCCGGGGTCGCCGCCGCGAGGAAGTCGCGGGGGCCGGTGCCGTCGCCCTGGCCGAAGTAGGCGTCGAGGGCTTCAGCCTGCCAGGCGCGCAGGCGCTGGGCGGTGCCCCAGGGCGCGCGCTGCGGGTACGAGGGCGAGAGCTGTTCAGCGGCGAAACTGCCGATGTGCGGGCCGGGTGGGCCTTGCGGCGCGGCGTCGTGTTCGGTGGCGGCAGGTGCCGGGGCGGACGGCTGTGCGGCGTGGGGGGTGCGCGTGTACTCGGGCGTTTGGTCCTGCAATTCCCGGCTCACCGACTCCCCTGCTCCGTACACGTTCCCCAAGCCTAACCGAGCGTTCCGACAATGCCCCGGGAGCGCTTGCTAGCCTCGATGTGCGCAGCCGCTCCAAACGAAGGGAACTGTCGCCATGTCGCACAACCACGACTTCGAATCAGCCGATGACCGGGTGGATGCCTCGGCCGAGGCATCCACCGCCGTGCACCCGTGGCGGCGCTACATCGCCCTCGGTGACTCGTTCACGGAGGGCGTCGGAGATCCCGAGCCATCGCTGCCGGGCGGCAACCGCGGCTGGGCGGATCGCGTCGCGGAGGTGCTCAGCCAGGGCGTGCCGGACTTCGCCTACGCGAACCTCGCGGTGCGGGGCAAGCTGATCGAGCAGATCATCGCCGAACAGCTGGATGCGGCCGTCGCGCTGCAACCGGATCTCGTGACCATCTCGGCCGGCGGCAACGATGTGATCCGCCCCGGCACCGACCCCGACGCGATCGCGAAGCGCTTCGAGTACGCGGTCTCGCGCCTTGGCGCGACCGGCGCCACGGTGGTCGTGTTCACGGGCGTTGATGTCGGCTTCTCCCCCGTGTTTCGCAGGATCCGCGGCAAGGTCGCGATCTACAACGAGAACGTGCGCGCGATCGCCGAGAAGCACGATGCGATCGTGGCCGATATGTGGGCGCTCAAGGCGGTGCAGGACTCCCGCTTCTGGGCGGATGACCGCCTGCACCCGAATGCGCTGGGCCACCACGAGATCGCCCGCATGGTGTTGCGGGCGCTGAACGTGCCCGGCACCCTCACGCCGATGCAGCCCGGCCCCGTGCCGGCGGCCACCTGGCGACAGGCGCGCACCGAAGACCTCGTGTGGGCGCGCGAATACCTCGTGCCCTGGGTGCTGCGCCGGATCCGCCACGTGTCTTCCGGCGATAACCTCTCGGCCAAGCGCCCCGAGCCCGTGCCGTTTCGGATTCCGCTCGAGGACGACGACAAGCGCTGACCCGGGCGCCGTTCGTGCGGGGTGGGCCGCAGCGCCGTCGTCAGCGCCGCAGCGCCCAGAGCGCGACGGCGCTGGCCGAGGCGACGTTCAGGGAGTCGACACCGTGCAGCATCGGGATCGTCACGACGCTGTCGGCGGCCGCAAGCGCCCGGGTGCTGAGCCCATCGCCTTCGGCGCCGAGCAGGATGGCCACCCGCTCCGGGGCGGCCGCGGCGAAGGCATCCAACGCCACGGAATCATCCGCGAGGGCGAAGGCCGCGATGTGGAACCCGGCCTCGTGCAGGAGCGGCCGCGCCTCGTGCCACTCGGGCAGGCGGGTCCACGGCACCTGCAGCACCGTGCCCATGCTGACCCGGACGCTGCGCCTATACAGCGGATCGGCGCAGCGCGGCGTGATGAACACCGCATCGGCGCCCAGGCCCGCGACCGAGCGGAAGATCGCGCCGACGTTGGTGTGGTCGACGATGTCTTCGAGCACGACGATGCGTCGGGCACCCCGGAGCAGCTCGCGCGGATCGGGCAGCGCCGGCCGGTGCATGGCGGCCAACGCCCCGCGGTGCACGTCGAAGCCGGTGATCGAGGCGATGCGCTCGGCCGGGGCGACGTACACGGGCACGTCCGGGTGCCCCGCAAGCAGCGGTTCGATGTCGCCGAGCCACCGCTCCTGCAGCAGCACCGAGCGCGGCACGTGCCCCGCCGCCAGCGCCCGCGCGATGACCTTCGCCGACTCGGCGATGTAGAGCCCCTCCGCGGGCTCCGTGACCCGGCGCAGGGCGACGTCGGTGAGGTCGCGGTAGTCGCGCAGCGCGTCGGCGAGGGCCGCATCGTCGGTCGCAGACAGGCGGATCACTCGCATGGGGTTCCTTTCGGGGCGCGGTGGCGCGCAGCATCCACTCTGCCACCCGCGACCACCCCGCCGCGCACCCCGCCACGTAGACTCGAGGCATGCCCAGGAGACGCGCGTGAGCGAGTTCGACGCGGATGCCGCGGCCGCGCTCGAGCGGGCCGTCGAGGTGTTGGCGGGTCGCCGCATCGCGTTGCTGACGGGCGCCGGCGTGTCAACCGACAGCGGCATTCCCGACTACCGCGGCGACGGGGCGCCGCGCCGCGCGCCGATGACCGGGCAGCAGTTTCTTGCCGACGACGGGGCCCGGCGCCGCTATTGGATCGGCAGCCACCTCGGCTGGCAGCGGTTCTCGACCATCGCACCGAACGCCGGCCACCGTGCGATCGCCGCGCTCGAGCAGGCCGGGGTCGCGAGCGGCGTGGTCACGCAGAACGTCGATGGCCTGCACGTGCGCGCCGGGAGCAGGCGCGTCGTCGATCTGCACGGCACCATGAGCCGCGTCTTCTGCCTCGACTGCGGGCAGGGCTACGCCCGCGACGACATCAGCGCGCTGCTCGAGCGTGACAACCCGTGGCTTGCGACCTCACCCGAGGTCGCCCTCGGCCCCGACGGCGATGTGCGCCCCGAATCGGCCGACGGCTTCGTCGTGCCCCAGTGCACGGTGTGCGGCGGGATGCTGAAGCC
>JAGQTK010000289.1 GCA_020439065.1 Microthrixaceae bacterium | reverse complement strand
CTGGTGCTCCAGCCTCTTCGTGCGCTCGCCGAATCCGGCGCTCCCGAGGAACTTGTCCACGAGGTGGCGCGCGCCGGCCGGTCGTTCGATCATGCCGTCGCCGATCACGCGTCGGCCGACGAGGCACAGGCGAAGACGACCGCCCACACCGATGCAGCTGTCCGAGCCGATCTCGACGCCGAGACAGCGACGAAGGAGTCATCTCGTCTCGGAGTGCTCCTCGATCGGGCACGGCGGCGCCAGCAGACGATGAGCGCGCTCGCTCGAGATCATGCTCGGCTGGCGGGCGACGTCGCCGAACTCGACAGGAAGCTGATCGCAGCGGACCTCGACGCACCTACAGCGAAGTTGACGACGGCGGCGGCGCAGCTGTCAATGGCGGACGCAGCGCTCCAGTCGACCGCGGCTGCGCTGGCGCGTGCGCGGGCAGACCACACCCGCCATCTCGCCGGCGACCTCGCCGCCCTGCTCGAGCCCGACGAACCGTGCCCGGTCTGCGGGTCCAGGGAGCATCCCTCGCCCGCACCGAGGACTGCCGACGCCGATGTGGGTGTGCTGGAAGTGGAACGCGATCGTTGCCAGAAGGAGCACTCCCGCGCCGAGGAGGAGTGGAAACGCGCGTCAGAGACGCTCGACGGCGCGCGAGCGGCTGCCGACTCGCTGCCCTCGGCCGACGACCAAGCCGCGATGAGAGCTCGCGCCCACGAGGCGTCTGTCGCAGCTGAAGAGTTGGGTGCCGTCAACGCCGACGTGGAGTCGCTCACCCAGAGCATCGCCGACCTGACGGGCGTAGCGGCCAGGTCGACCGAACGGGCGGCTGCAGAGCGAGCAGCCGCCGCTGACGCGGCGGCGCGCATGGCTCGGCACCGTACGGAGGCCGAACTCGTCCTGCGTGCCGATCAGATCGATCGAACGCGTCTGGACGTGGCAGACGTTCGGGCCACCGTGTCCGAGCTGGCGTCGTCGACCGGCGCACTGGCGACCAAGGCGGGCGCATACGCCCAGACGACTGCCGAGGTCGGAACTGCGCTGGTCGCGGAAGGCTTCCCGGACGAGCGGAGTCTCGCGACAGCACTGCTCCACGAGGCGCAACGCGAGCACATGGAGCAGCTCCTCGCCGAGGCGGCAGACCGCTCGATCGCGATCGCCCGACACGAGGGAACGATCGGCGACGCGCCAGTACCGCCGGAGCGTCCAGATGTCGACGGACTGCGCGCCCTCTCACAGGACCGGAGTGACGCAGCACGAATCGCGTCGGACCTCGCAGCAACGCTCGACCGCGATCTCAAGGGTCTTCGACGGCTCACGCGGTCCATCGAAGAGCTCGGGCCCGACGTGGACCGACTCGTCGATCGCGCCCGGCGGGCGAAGGAGATCGCCGACGTGATCGTGCGAGGAAAGGGCACCCTCCTCGGCCTCGAGCGCTGGATCCAGCGTGCACTGTTCGAGGAGGTGTGCGCCGTGGCCGGCGAGCGTGTGGCCGTTCTCAGCCATGGCCGCTACGTCCTGACGCTGGACGCGACGGGTCAGCGTCAGGGCGCTCGTGCCGCCGGCCTGGACCTCTACGTCACCGACAGTCACACCGGGCGCACCAGGCCGGTGCAGACGTTGTCGGGCGGAGAGCAGTTCCTCACCTCTCTGGCACTCGCGCTAGCCCTGGCGGAGGTCGTGCAGAATCGCAGCGGTGGCATCGAGCTGGCGACACTCTTCATCGACGAAGGCTTCGGCAGCCTCGACGGCGACACGCTCGAGACCGCGGTCGAGGTCCTCCGTTCACTCCAGGATGCCGGCCGAACCGTCGGCCTGATCAGTCACGTGGAGGCGATGCGCCAGGAGCTCCCGGTGGGCCTTGAGGTCATCCCGAGTCCCAGCGGCAGCGTGCTGCGTTGCTTGTCGCCGATCGGCTGAACCTGCCGTGGACGACCGACTGCTCACTCCCTCGAAGATCACCGCCTTCCTCGACTGTGCGCACTATCTGAAGCTGCGAAACCTGGCGGACGCCGGTCAGCT
>JAGQTK010000288.1 GCA_020439065.1 Microthrixaceae bacterium | reverse complement strand
CTCGGAGAGAGCCCGCAGGGTGGACACGTCGACGTACTCCCCCAGCTGGCCGGGGTGATCCTTCCAAGCTCCCAGCCACTCAGACACGAAGCCCGCAGCGTAAGCGCCGGCCTCCTGCTGCGCGACGTCGAGACCGCCCGACGAAACGACCGGCGCCGCGGCGACAGGACGCGACACCACCTGCCACGACATGAACAAGCTGAACGGGGCGCAGACGATCGCGGCGAGCATCAGAATCGAGATCACGTGCGCACCGGTCTGCCGCCCCTGGGTCCACGTCGACCCCGACGAGACAGCCTCGGTCGTGTCCTTCTTCGACTCACCCTTGGGCGTCTTCGCCTTGGGTGAGCTGCTCGGGTTGTTCGTCCAAAAGCCCATGACTCAGACCCCCTCGTCACCGTTCACACGAAGGCTCACGATCCGACCCGCCGCAGCGTTGACCTCGTCCATCGAGGTCGGATCCAGCACCCGACGCATCCGCTCCTGCGCGGCCTGATCGAGCGGCCGGTCAGCAAGATCGGCTGCAGCATGCGGGATGTTCTCGATCGCTCGAATCACCCTCGCGGTGTCCCGGACGAAGCTCTCCGGAAACTGCTCCTCTGCTGCCTGTGCCATGGCTATCTCCTCGGTCCCAAAGCTCTGATCGGCGAGCCAGTTGGCACGCTCACAGACCATGGGTACGGAGATCAGCCCAGATCGGACACCGCCGCAGAAAGATTTCTTCCGTCTTTTTTGCCCACCACCTTGAAACCACGTCGGATCAGGTATTTTCCAGACTCCGAACACGACGTTTCCAGGCACTCGAACGCAACAGCCGAGAAAACGTTCAAGGATTCACACCAGAGCTCGTGAGGAACGTGCCCTGTGTCCATGCACCGACACAGGGGGCTTTCGCTCATGTCCACCACCACCACGCAGACCGGTCTGCTCGAAGCACTTCGCACCGAATGGTCGGGAACTCTCACCGACCGCGAACACGACTTCGCCGGCATCGGCATCCGCTCCTGCAGCGAGCTCGAGCTCGAGCTGAAAGCAGCCACCGGCCGCGAACAGGATCGTCTGCTGCACGCACTCCTCACCGCTGGCCACAACGGCGACGCGCTCGCCGAGCGGGTCGTGCTGCAGTACATGCTTCCCAAGGCTGTGCACCTCGCTCGCACCTGCCGCGGCCTTCGTGCTCTCACCCTCAGCGATCACACCCCGGTCGACGCAGTCTCGACGGCGATCGGGGCGATGTGGGAGTCGATCCGCCGCTACCCGCTCAACCGGGTGGAGAAGGTCAAGGCGAACGTGGGCATGGACGCGCTGCTCATCGTGAACAAGTCGATGAGCCCGGGCGACCCCAGCGAGCACGTCACCGAGGATGTCTACCTCGAGCAGGCGCTGCAGGAGCAGGGCCGATCCTCGACGATCGAACCGGAGTGGGGCGACGACACGTTCCACGACCTCGTCACAGTGCTCACCTGGGCGATCGACACGGAGGCACTCTCCCCCGAAGACGTCCGCCTTCTCGCCCGGTTCGATCTTGGTGAGCTGCATGAGCGGGACGAGATGGCCGAGGATCTCGGCATCGGTCGCGCGAGCCTGACTCGCCGCGTCTACCGGATCCGCGTCAAGCTCATGGAAGCCGTCCAGGCTCACATCCGCGAGAACGGTGCATGGTCCTAAAGCCACAGGAGGCTCTCTGAGCCCCTCGATTCCGGTCAGCGGTCGTGGTAGCCGTTTCCCCCTGTACGCGGCTCCACGCCCCCGTGACGCCCCTCCTGTAGTCATAGACGACGAACGGCCCTCCACCAGATCAGGTGGAGGGCCGTTCGTCGTGAGAGGTGGTTAGAGGCCGATCGAGCGGCGCAGGTCAGCTTCCGTGTTGCCCTGCAGGTCGTCGGCTCGCGAGAGCAGCATGTCGATGGCAACACGGATCAGCGTGTTCTCGGTGATGCGCGGGGCTGGGCCGGTCTTCGCCTTGTTCAGTCGACGGGCGTGCGCAGTGAGCTCGCCGAGCTGGCCCTCACGCAGG
>JAGQTK010000287.1 GCA_020439065.1 Microthrixaceae bacterium | reverse complement strand
GGCCGAGAACGGCGACATCGTCGCCGCCATGCTCGACGGCGAGGCCACGGTCAAGGTGTTCCGCCAGCGCGACGGGCACACCTGGCTGCTCCCCCGCAACTCGGCGTTCGAACCCATCCTCGGCGACGCCGCCACCGTGCTCGGGAAGATCGTGGCGGTCTTGCGCGCGGTGTAGCCCGCTCCGAGGGCGCAGACCACTGCGGCTGCGCCCCGCGAGCGGCGATCATTCGATAGGTTTGCGCCATCCCAAGCAGAAGGGGCAACGATGCCCGAGTCTCCCGATGCCGCGTCGAGCACGGCCGCTGATCCACGCGCAGGCACAGCCACTGGCGCCGAACTCACGGCCCTGCGCGCACGCATCGCCGCACTGGAGGCGGAGAACGCCAACCTCGCCGCAGACGGCGCCCGCGGCCCCGGCGGCCCCGCCAGTCCCGGCGGCCCGGACGGCGCACCGGCCACCGACACGGCCGCACCCGAGGCATCCACCCGGCGCCGCCGGCAGCGCTGGCGCGCGCCACTGTCGGCGCTGTGCATCGTGCTCGCCACGATCCTGGTGCCCGTCTCGATCGTCGCGGCGTGGACGCGCGCAGAGCTTGTCGACCAGGAGTCGTTCGTACAGACGCTCGGTCCCCTCGCCGCCGATCCGCATGTCCAGGGCGTGGTCATCGAGCGGAGCATGCTGGCCATCGACGGTGCGATCGATATCGATGGCCTGACCGACTCGGCGTTCGACGGCATCGTGGAGCTCGGCCTGCCGCCGCGCGCGACGCAGGCGATCGAGCTGCTGCGCGCCCCGGCCGCCAGCGGGGTGCGCAACCTCATCGAGAACGGGGTCACCGAGGTCGTCGAATCCGACGCGTTCGTCGCCATCTGGGAGCGCGCCCTGCGCGCCTCACACAGCGCGCTGCTGGCGACGGTGAGCGGCGACACCGATGGGATCGTGGTGGTCAGCCCGACGGGGGAGGTCGGGATCCAGCTGGAGCCGATCGTGCGTGAAATTCGCGACCGCCTGGTGGCGCAGGGCGTCGGGCTCGCCTCGATCATCCCGACCGTCGATCACACGATCGTCATCGCCCAGAGCGACGCGCTCGTCACCGTGAATATCGCGTACGCCCTCGCCGTGGCGCTGGGCCGGTGGCTTCCGCTGCTGACCCTGGCGGTGTTCGGTCTCGGCATCGCGCTCGCCCGGCGCCGAAGCACGGCGCTGATCGGCTCCGGTGTCGGCATCGCCCTCGGCAGCGGCGTGCTCCTGGTCGCGTTCTCGATCGCGAGCAGCGTGCTGGCCCTGAGCGCGGGCGAGCTCGGCGTCCCCGCCGTCGCGCTGACCTCGATCTTCACCCAGCTGGTCGCGGCCATGCGCGCCACCGCAACCATCGTCGCGGTGCTCGGCGTCCTGCTCGCCGTCTTCGCCTGGTGTGCTGGGCCCTCTCGCCCGGCGGTGCGATTGCGCACCGTGCTCGGCTCCCTGAATGCGGGCGCCCGCGGCGCGCTCGCCAGGCACGGGCTCAACACGGGGGCGACGGGGAGCTGGCTGTGGCGGCAGCGGGTGCTCGTGCGCGTGGTCATCCTCGTGCTCGGTGTGGCGTGGCTGCTGGCGCTGCGCCCCCTCACCGGCGGGGACCTCGCCCTCGTGCTGCTGCTCGGCCTCGCCGTGTGGTGGCTTGCCGAGCTCGCACAGCGCCGCCCCGACGAGCGGCCCGTCGGGGTCGAGGAGCCGGCACCCGCAGCGGCCGCAGCCGCGGGACCGACCGTCTGAACCGCGGACCCGACACGCACAAGGGGGATCCCCCGGCATCGAGCCGAGGGATCCCCCTTTCGTGTGGATGCGCCCTACGCGGTGGGCGCGGCAATCTTGGCGCGCACACGCTGCGTCGCCTCGATCGTGTTGCGCAGCGACTCGATCGTCTCGTCGTAGCCGCGCGTCTTGAGGCCGCAGTCCGGGTTGACCCAGAGCAGGTGGCCCGGGATCGACGATGCCGCCAGCTCCAGGAGGCTCTCGATCTCATCGACCGAGGGCACGCGCG
>JAGQTK010000286.1 GCA_020439065.1 Microthrixaceae bacterium | reverse complement strand
CGGCGGCGGGCGCCGAGGACGAACTCGCGGCGCTGCGCGAGAAGGCCGCTGCAGGCGCGGGTGCTGCCGAGGCAGGCAAGGCCGACGCGGGCAAGGAGCGGCGCTGAGATGGTCGGCCGGAGCGCGCCCGTTCGCAGCTGGCGGCGCGCCTGCGCGCTCGCGGCGCTGACCGTCTGGCTGCCGGTGCTGACGCCCGTGGTGCTCGGCACGCTGGATGGCTGCGGCCACTGCGTGTCGACTTACTGGACCTACTCGCCGATCGTGCCAGGGGTGCTCGTGCCCGTCGTGCTGCAGGTCGGCGACGGTTGGTTCGCGGTTGTTGGAGTGCTGGTCGCGCTGCTACTGTTCGGCGGGCTCAGCCTCGTGCTGCGCGAACTGCCGCCGCCGTGGTCGTTCCTCGCCCAGTGGGTGATGATGCTCGCGGTCGGCGGGCAGGCCTACGGGTTCGCCTGCGCGCTGCGCGCGTGACGGGAACTGATCGCCTGAGTGTGGAATCTGCGATTCGCAGTCATGGCGACGGCTCCCCGGACACATGCACCTTGGCGAGTTGCGGAGAGCCCGCGCCGCCGAGGAGGAGGCGATGGCGTTCGTACCGAGCCGGTGCCCCAACACCGCATGTCCGCAGCACCGTGAACCCGAGGGGCGCTTCTACTACCGGCACGGGGTCTATCGCCCGCGCTGCCGGGACGGCGCGGTGCCGCGCTTTCGGTGCCGGCGCTGCGGCAAGGCGTTCTCGCCGCAGACATTTCGTCACGACTACCGCGACCGCAAGCCTGAGCACAACGAGCAGGTGTTCCATCTGCTCAGCAGCGGTGTAGGCCTGCGGCAGATCGGCCGCGTCACGGGTCTCGCGCCGAGCTCAGTGCAGATGAAGATGCGAAAGATGGGCCGCACGTGCCGATGGCTGCATCGCAACCTGTGTCGCACGCTGCCTGCCGGCAAGACGTATCTGCTCGACGAGGAGGAGACCTACGAAGGCGCGTCCATTCGCACGGTGACAATGCCCGTGGTGATCGAACGCGAATCGTGGTTCGTGATCGCAGTCACCGCCGGCCCGACGCGCCGCCTGGCGGCTCGCGGCACGCGCCGACGCCTTTGGCAAGAACGCGACGAACGTCGTCGCGGACGCCGTCGCGACCGCAGCAAGACCTGCGTTCGCCAGGTCCTGAATCGGCTGCGCCAGGTCTCCGCCGAGGGCTCGCTCGTGCTGCGCACCGACGAGAAGAGCAGCTATCGCGCGGTCGCCCGGCAGCTGTTCGGAGACAGATTGCTGCACGAGTCGACGCTCGGGTCTCTGGCGCGCACCACGGCCAACCCGCTGTTCGCGATCAACACGACGATCGCGATGACGCGCGACAATTGCGGCCGCCTGCGCCGCCGCTCCTGGCTGGTCAGCAAGCGATGTCTGTGCCTGCGGCTGCAGATGCACGTCTTCGTCGCCTACCGCAACTACGTGCGCCAGCGCTTCAATCGCGACGCAGATCGCCAACTCTCGTCGGCGGCCAGCCTCGGTCTGCTACCTCGCGCACTGTCGGTCGGCGAGCTCCTGCGCTGGCGTCAGGACTGGGGGCAACGCAGCAACCATCCGCTCAGCCTCCTCGGCGAGCGCGCTGTCGCCGATTCGATGTCGGAACCTGCGTAAACCCCGCGCCCGATTCAGCCTGCCGAGAAACCCGCCTCTCTTTCCACACTCAGCCGACCAGTTCCCGGTCACTCCACGGCGGGCTGCATGCGCACCGTCGCCGTGCCGTCGGGGTGCACCGAGTAGATGACCCACAGCGGCTGGTTCTCGAGGTGCGGCGGAATCGGCGGCATGCCGAGCGTGGTCTTGTGTTCGCGCCCGTCGCCGCCGATCCAGGTCAGATCGACGCTGCGGTTCTGGATCTCGCGCGGGCTGAAGCCCAGCTTGAGCGCGCGCCCGGGCAGGATCTGGTTCGAGTAGACGGTGCGCTCGGTCGGCTGGAACACGCCGCGCACCCGCGAGATCGTGCTGCCGGTCTCGTTGCGCAACTCACCACCGCTGACGAT
>JAGQTK010000285.1 GCA_020439065.1 Microthrixaceae bacterium | reverse complement strand
CTGCACCCGACTGGGCGAAATGGGTGAGCTCGCGGGGCTTGACGCGCGCAGCTCGATCGCGCTCGTCGACTGCGTGTCCTTCTACGCCTCCGCCGAGCGAGTATTCGATCCACGTCTGCACGACCAGCCGATCTGTGTTCTGAGCAATAATGATGGCTGTGTCGTCGCGGCCGATCCCATCGCGAAGAGGCTGGATCCGGAGATCATGGGCAAGCCATGGTTCCAGATTGAGGGCTGGTGCCGCGCCAATAACGTCCAGGTCAGATCGTCAAATTACGAGCTGTATGGATCGCTCTCAGCCAGGGTCGCCAACCGTCGCGTGTTGCAACAGATGCAACTGTTCACGCTTGCAAAGCTCGTCTATTGGTCGCACCAGTGCGAACCCGCTCCGACCATATCAGCGTGATCTCGCTGATGCTGGGATCCGGGTTGACATGGTGATGCACCTTCCCGTACTTTGTTGCATCTGATGCAAGATTTTGGGGCCTCTCCTGCCGCGCTTCGGCTGATCACTTCGTCGTCGAACATCGTGTTGGCGAACCCGGAGCAGCAGGTCTTCGATGCGATGATCGAGGGCTGGCGGAATCAGCAGTTGTCGCGAGGGCTCCGTGAGCAGACCATCCGGAATCGGGTAGCGACAGTGGTGCGGTTCCGTGATTTTGTGGACAAACCGCCGTGGAAGTGGAGCGTCGCGGATGTCGACGAGTTCACCGCAGAATCCGGCGGTCGCACTCGCACGCTGTCAACGATGCGTGCGAATCATGGCTCGATCCGAGGCTTCTGCGACTATCTCACGAGCCCGTTGTACGACTGGATGGAGATCTGCGATCGGGAGTTCGGTGAGGTCCCGTCGCAGGTGTGCTTGCCGTGGAACACGGTCGCCCACCGGTTTGAGTTCGAAGGTGACGGGAAGCGTCGTCCGTTCACGTATGACGAGGTCGAGCGCCTGTTCGACACGGCCGATGCCCGTGTCGAACTGCTGGCCAGTTCCGGGCGGAAGGGCGCGCTCGGAGCCCTGAGGGACGCGCAGCTGCTGAAGACCGTGTACGCGTTCGGGTTGCGCCGCACCGAGGCAGTGATGCTCGACACCGTTGACTTGCATCACAACTCCAAGATGCGCCAATGGGGACGCTTCGGCGCGATCCATGTGCGATGGGCAAAGGCGGCGGGAGGTGGTGCGCCTCGTCGTCGGACGGTGCTGCTGGTGCCGGAGTTCGACTGGTGGGTGCCAGGTATGCAGCAGTGGCTCGAGCAGGCGAGGGAGCGTTTCGCCCCGGGTGCCGACCTCGATGCGCTCTGGGTGACTGAGCGGCGCACGCGCCTGTCCGCCGGGTATCTCGACCGGAGATTCGCGGAACTGCGCGACGAGGCCGGCCTGTCGAAGGATCTGACGTTGCATAGCCTCCGGCATTCGTACGTCACGCACCTCCTGGAGTTCGGCTACGCGGAGCGGTTTGTCCAGGAGCAGGTGGGGCACATGCACGCGTCGACGACTTCCATCTACGCCTCTGTCAGTTCGGACTATAAGAACCGGGTGCTCGCGGAGGCGTTGAAGGCCCTGATCGAAGGAGAAGCTGATGGCCATTGAACTCGAGACCGGCTGGAACTTGCGCAGCGTGATGGCATCACGCGGGATCTTCCAGACGTCGAAGCTGAAGCCGCTGCTCGAGGAGCGCGGCATCGACCTGTCGCGGGAGCAGGTGTATCGACTTGTGACGCAGCCACCACAACGGGTCCGCCTCGATGTCCTCGCAGCGCTCTGCGATGCGTTGGAATGTTCGCTCGACGATCTCGTCACAGTCACGCGCCGTGAGGCCGCGGTCCCGATCGCCGTGGGCGAGGAGGCGACGCGGGGATCCATCGGCGACCTCCGGCCGGTCCGCGCCGCCATCCGCCGGCCGCGCACGAAGTAGCCGTGGCGGCGAAGCCTCCGCAGGAGCCGAGGGTCGCGGAGGTCCTCGCTCTCGTCCGTCCCCTCGTTCCTGAGATCTCACCCGAGCAACTGGCCGAGATCGTGCATTCGGTCGCCCCGGTCCCCCTCA
>JAGQTK010000284.1 GCA_020439065.1 Microthrixaceae bacterium | reverse complement strand
GACATATGCGCCGTTCGCCAGTTCGAGGGCGGCCCGCGCTGCCATCTCGCCACGGGTGCGTGCCATGATCATTCGCCTCTCGGTTGCGCCGATGCGTCCCGCACGGTGCGGCGCTCGACCCGCTTCTCGATGTCGCCGACCTCCACGATCCGCTGCACATAGATGCCCGGCAGATGCACCTGATCGGGGTCGAGTTCGCCCGGCTCGACGAGATGCTCCACTTGGGCGATGCACACGCGCCCAGCCATCGCCGCGAGCGGATTGAAGTTGCGCGCGGCCTTGTTGAAGATCAGGTTGCCGTGCCGATCGCCGGTGGCGGCATGCACCAGCGCGAAGTCCGTCGTGATCGCCTCCTCCAGCACAAACTCGCGTGGGACGCCGCCGAGCTCGAACGTGCGCACCTCCTTCGCGGGAGAGGCGAGGGCGACCCGCCCCTCCGCGTCGTAGCGCCTGGGCAGCCCGCCCTCGGCGACCTGCGTGCCGACGCCGGTCGGCGTGAAGAACGCGGCGATGCCCGACCCACCCGCGCGCAGCTTCTCGGCAAGGGTGCCTTGCGGTGTCAGCTCCACTTCCAGCGCGCCCGAGAGAAACTGTCGTTCGAACTCCTTGTTCTCGCCGACGTACGAGGAGGTCATCTTTCGGATGCGGTGCGCGTGGAGCAAGACGCCAAGCCCCCAGTCATCCACCCCGCAGTTGTTCGAGACGATCGACAACGCGCTCGCCCCCTGCGCAAGCAGCGCCTCAATCAGCGCGATGGGGTTTCCCGCCAGGCCGAAGCCGCCCACCGCGATGCTGGCCCCGTCGCCGATATCGGCGACGGCCGCGGCCGCACTCTCCACGGTCTTGTCGATGCCGCTCACGCCGTCCACCCGCCATCCATCGTGAATGATGCGCCGGTCACCATGCGCGCCTGCTCACCGACCAGCCAGCCCACGAGCGACGCCACCTCCTCCGGCTCCACCAATCGCTTGATCGCCATATCGGCGAGCATGATGCGATCGAGCACCTCACCGACCGGGAGCTCGTGCAGGCGGGCCTGGTCACCAAGCTGCTTCTCGGTGAACGGGGTGCGCACATAGCCCGGGCTCACGCAGTTGCTCGTCACACCGTGGCTCGCGCCCTCGAGCGCGGTCACCTTCGACAGCCCTTCCAGGCCGTGTTTCGCGGCGACATATGCCGATTTGTACGGGCTCGCGTGGCGCCCGTGCACGCTGGAGATGTTGACGATCCGCCCCCACCGGCGTTCGTACATGCGCGGGAGCGCTGCGCGAATGAGCAGGAACGGCGCCTCGACCATCACGCGCTGCATCACCCGCCACTGCTCGGGGTCATAGTCGGTGATGGGCGCGACACGCTGCAGGCCGGCGTTGTTCACGAGGATGTCGACGTCGAGCTGCGCCGCCTCGAGGGCGCCGGTCTCGCTGAGGTCGACCGCCCAGGATTCACCGCCCATCTCGGCGGCGACCACACGCGCCTGCTGGGCATCCAGATCGGCCACGATCACGTGCGCCCCGCGGGCGGCGAACTCCCGCGCACACGCCAGACCGATCCCGTTCGCGCCACCGGTCACCAGCGCTCGTCGTCCCGCGAGATCCTGGGCAGTCATGGTGCTCCGATCGTCCACGCCGCCTCAGCGCGGCGAGCGTTCGTGGTGCACGACGCCGGCCGCTCGTGGCGCCGGCGACGGCGCATTGCTGATCCCTCGAATCATCCCGCGCGCGACCGCGAGGTGCAAGCTTCTGCCCTCCCCTTCACGAAACCAAAACAATTGCAAAACTTTCGTGACGAATTGTGCAAAACAGCGCAAGAAGATTCCGTCTACGACATAGATTCATAGCTTGTTGCGAACCGATCGCATCGCGCGCACCCCGGGCCTGGGGGCGCGAACGAAGGAGTTGTGCATGACGCGCATTGGCATAGTTGCCGAACAAGAGGGCGAAACACGGGTCGCGGCCACGCCGGCCACGACCACCAAACTGCTGGGGCTCGGATACGAGGTCGTCGTCGAGCGCGGCGCGGGCGAACGCTCCGCATTCCCAGACACCGCATACGCTGAGGC
>JAGQTK010000283.1 GCA_020439065.1 Microthrixaceae bacterium | reverse complement strand
ATGCCGTAGATCACACGTCGGTGCACCGGCTTGAGGCCGTCGCGCACGTCGGGCAGCGCGCGCCCGACGATCACGCTCATGGCGTAGTCGAGGTAGCTGCGCTGCATCTCGGACTGCAGGTCGACCTGATCGATCTGACCGTGGTTGTGGCCAGACGCCTCGTCGGGGCGGATGTCTTCAGTCATGTTCTCGTTCCGTATATGCGTGAAGCTGTGGGATCGCGGGGGAGGGTGCGGGTCCTAGATGTCGAGGAACCGGACGTCCTTCGCGTTCCTCTGAATAAAGTGCCGGCGCGATTCGACGTCCTCGCCCATCAGCGTCGAGAACACCTCGTCGGCGGCGGCCGCGTCATCCACGGTCACCTGCAGGAGGGTGCGCGTCTCGGGGTTCATCGTGGTGTCCCACAGCTCTTTGTCGTTCATCTCACCAAGACCCTTGTAGCGCTGGATCGCGTTGTCCTTGGGGATGCGCTTGCCATCGGCGGGGCCCGCCGCAAGCACGGCGTCGCGTTCGCGATCGCTGTAGACGTACTCGTGCGGGGCGTTCGTCCACTTGATGCGGTACAGCGGCGGCTGCGCCAGGTACACATAGCCGGCCTCGATGAGCCCGCGCATGTACCGGAACAGCATCGTCAGCAGCAGGGTGGTGATGTGCTGGCCGTCAACATCGGCATCGGCCATCAGCACGATCTTGTGGTAGCGAGCCTTGTCGATGTCGAAGTCCTCGCCGATCCCGACACCGAACGCCTGAATCATCGCCTGGATCTCGGCGTTGCCGAGGGCGCGGTCCAGTCGGGCGCGCTCCACGTTGAGGATCTTGCCGCGCAGCGAGAGGATCGCCTGCGTGTGCGGGTCGCGACCCTGCACGGCGGAGCCGCCTGCCGAGTCACCCTCCACGAGGAAGATCTCGCTGATCGAGGGATCCTTCGACGTGCAGTCCTTGAGTTTGTCCGGCATCGAGGCGCTCTCGAAGACGCTCTTGCGGCGGGCCGTCTCGCGCGCCTTGCGCGCGGCCAGGCGCGCGGTTGCCGCGTCGATCGCCTTGCGGATCACGTTCTTCGCCTGGGCGGGGTTGCGATCGAACCAGTCGCCGAGCTGATCGCCGACGATCTTCTGCACGAAGGCGCGTGCCTCGGTGTTGCCGAGCTTGGTCTTGGTCTGTCCCTCGAACTGCGGCTCCGACAGCTTGACCGAGAGCACGGCGGTGAGCCCCTCGCGGATGTCTTCGCCCGAGAGGTTGTCGTCCTTCTCCTTGAGGAGGTTGTTCGAGCGCGCGTACTTGTTCACGAGGGTGGTCAGCGCGGCGCGGAAGCCCTCCTCGTGCGTGCCGCCCTCGTGCGTGTTGATCGTGTTCGCGTAGGTGAACACGTTCTCGGTGTAGCTCGTCGTCCACTGCATCGCGATCTCGAGCGAGATCTTGCGATCGGTGTCTTCCTGCTCGAACGCGATGATCGGGTCGTTGACCACCTCGGCGCGGCGCACCTTGTTCAGATACTCGACGTAGTCGACGAGGCCGCGCTCGTACAGGAATGCGTCGTGCGGCTGGCGCATCTCGACCGTGCCGTCGCGCTCGACCTCCTCAGCCGAGTCGGCGCGCTGATCCGACAACTCGATACGCAGGCCCTTGTTCAAAAAGGCCATCTGCTGGAAGCGCGTGCGCAGGGTGTCGTACTCGAAGTGCACGCTCTCGAAGATCGTCGAGTCGGGCCAGAACGTGATCGTCGTGCCGGTTTCGTCGCTCGCCTCGCCCTTTTCCAGGGGTGCTTGCGGGATGCCGCCGCCGAGGTAGAGCTGGCGCCAGACGTGTCCCTGCCTGCGCACCTCGACCTCGAAGCGGCTGGAGAGGGCGTTCACCACGGAGGAGCCGACACCGTGAAGACCACCGGAGACGGCGTATCCACCGCCACCGAATTTGCCACCGGCGTGCAGCACCGTCAGCACAACCTCGACGGTGGACTTGCCTTCGGCCTTGTGAATATCGACGGGGATGCCACGGCCGTTGTCGACGACGCGGATGCCGCCATCGGCAAGGATCGTCACGGTGATGGTGTCGCAGTAGCCG
>JAGQTK010000282.1 GCA_020439065.1 Microthrixaceae bacterium | reverse complement strand
CCGCGTTTCTGGATGCGATGGCTTCGATAGACTCGAGCTCATGAGCACCCAGGCGCCCATCGATGGCCAGTCCGAACTCCAGCACACGAACGCGCGCCCGCATCGCCGGGCGGAGCGCACCCGTGTGACCAGCGAGGCGACCGTTGAGCTGTCGCTCGACCTCGACGGCACGGGAACCAGCGACATCGACACGGGCGTGCCGTTTTTCGATCACATGCTCACCGCATTCGCGAAGCACTCCCTGACCGACCTCACGGTGCGCGCCAAGGGCGATACGCACATCGACGCGCACCACACGGTGGAAGACATCGCGATCGTGCTCGGGCAGGCGATCCGCGAGGCGCTGGGCGACAAGTCGGGTATCGCACGCTACGGCGACGCGCTCGTTCCGCTCGACGAGGCACTCGCGCAGGCCGTCGTCGACATCTCGGGCCGCCCGTTCCTGGTGCACGACGGTGAGCCCGAAGGATTCGCGTTCCACCTCATCGGCGGACACTTCACGGGCTCGCTCGTGCGCCACGTCTTCGAAGCCATCGCCTACAACGGGGGACTCACGGTGCACGTGAGCCTGCTGGGCGGACGCGACCCGCACCACATTGCGGAGGCCGAGTTCAAGGCGTTCGCGCGCGCGTTCCGGCAGGCGAAGGCCTATGACGCCCTCGTCGTCGGGGTGCCGAGCACGAAGGGTGCGCTGTGACCCGACGCCCTCGGGTCGTGGTGTTCGACTACGGGTCGGGCAACGTCCACTCCGCGGTCAAGGCGCTGCAGGCAGCGGGTGCCGACGTCGAGCTCACGCGCAGCCGTGTCGCGGCGCTTGAGGCCGACGGGCTCCTCGTGCCCGGGGTGGGTGCCTTCTCCGCCGTCGTGCAGGCGCTGCGCGCCAGCGGCGGCGACGGCATCATCGACAAGCGACTCTCGGGTGGGCTGCCGGTGCTCGGCATCTGCGTCGGCATGCAGGTCATGTTCGAGGAGGGCGTCGAGGGCGGCGTCACGACCGAGGGGCTTGGCGAGTGGCCCGGCAGCGTTCATGCATTGGATGCCCCGATCCTGCCGCACATCGGCTGGAACACCGTCCGGCCCGGCGCCGCGACGCGGCTGTTCGCCGGCATCGAGGATGAGCGCTTCTACTTCGTGCACTCCTTCGCCGCGCAGTCCTGGCGCTTCGACGTGCAGCCACCGTTTCCCGAGCCGGTCCCGACGTGGGCCGAGCACGGCGTCCCGTTTCTCGCGGCCGTCGAGAACGGCCCGCTCACGGCCACGCAGTTTCACCCGGAGAAGTCCGGCGAGGCAGGCATCCAGCTCCTGCGCAACTGGATCGGCACCCTGCCGAGCGCCAGTTCCTAGTCACCCCGTGCGAACGCACCCGAACCGCCGCGCCGCGGCAGCCAAGGAATCATGAGCGACTTCACATCTACCCCCGAACTCGTCCTGCTCCCCGCCGTCGATGTCGCCGGAGGCAAGGCCGTCCGCCTGACGCAGGGCGAGGCGGGCACCGAGACCAACTACGGCGACCCGGCAGACGCGGCCGCCGATTTCGTCAGCCAGGGCGCCGAATGGATTCACCTCGTCGATCTCGATGCGGCGTTCGGTCGCGGCAACAACAGCGCCGTGATCCGCAAGGTCATCCGCTCGGTGCGCGGCGTGAAGATCGAATTGTCGGGCGGCATCCGCGACGACGCGTCGCTTGAGGCGGCGCTCGAGACCGGCGTCTCGCGGATCAACCTCGGCACCGCCGCGCTCGAGAACCCCGAGTGGGCGGCCGATGTGATCACGCGCTACGGCGAGGCGATCGCGGTGGGGCTCGATGTTCGCGGCACCACCCTCGCGGCGCGCGGCTGGACGAAGGACGGCGGCGATCTGTGGACCGTGCTCGACCGGCTCGAAGCCGCCGGCTGTAGCCGCTACGTCGTCACCGACGTCACCAAGGACGGCACGCTCCAAGGGCCGAACCTCGAGCTGCTGCGCCAGATCACCGCGCGCACGAACCGCCCGGTCATCGCCTCGGGTGGCGTTGCGAACCTCGACGACATCGCGGCGTTGCGCGCGCTCGTTCCGCTCGGTGTCGAG
>JAGQTK010000281.1 GCA_020439065.1 Microthrixaceae bacterium | reverse complement strand
ACTGGTTCATCTTCACGCAGGTGTTCCAGCGCGGGGTCGGGGCCGAGCCCTACATCGTGTTCCTGCTCACCGCGCTGCTGCCGTGGGTGTGGTTCAACGGCGCGGTCGGCGACTTCACTCGGGCGTTCCTCAAAGACGCTCGCCTCGTGCGCTCGACGGCGATCCCGCGCTCGATCTGGGTGAACCGGATCGTGCTGGCGAAGGGCATCGAGTTTCTGCTCTCGCTGCCGATCCTCGCGCTCTTCGCGATCTTCGCCGGGGCGACGGTCGGGTGGGGACTGCTGTGGTTCCCCGTGGCGATCGTGCTGCAGACGATGCTCACGATCGGGATCGGGCTCATCGTGGCCCCGCTGGTCGTGCTCTACCGCGATCTCGAGCGGGCCACGAAGCTCGTGCTGCGCGTGCTGTTCTACGCCTCGCCGGTCATCTATGGGCTCTCGGATCTGCCCGGGACGGTGTTCCAGCAGATCGCGGCGTTCAACCCGCTCTCGGGCATCTTCTCGCTCTACCGCACCGGGTTCTTCCCCGAGCAGTTCGATGCGCTCGCCGTCATCGTCAGCGCCATCCTGAGCGTGGCGGCGCTCGTGCTGGGAGTGTTCGTCTTCCGCCGCCTCGAGCCGACCGTCCTGAAGGAGCTGTGATGGTGGATGCCACAACCGCCGGCACCCCCATCACCGGCACGTATGCGATCGAGGTCGATGGCCTCGGCATCCGCTTCCGCCGCAACCGGCGCGGCCGACGCTCCTTCAAGGACCTCCTCGCCGGGCGCGCGCGGCGTACGAAGCCGGGGGAGTTCTGGCCGCTTCGCGATGTGTCGTTCACGGTGCGACCCGGCGAATCGATCGGGGTCGTGGGGCGCAACGGGCAGGGCAAGTCGACCCTGCTGAAGCTCGTCACCGGCGTCCTGCTCCCCGACGAGGGGCGGGTCGACGTGCACGGCGGGGTGGCGCCCCTGATCGAGATCACCGGCGGCTTCGTCGGCGACCTCAGCGTGCGCGACAACGTCCGGCTGACGGCGGGCCTGCACGGCATGAACCGCGAGCAGATCGCCGCTCGATTCGACTCGATCATCGAGTTCGCCGAGATCGCCGACTTCATCGCCACCCCTTACAAGCACCTCTCGAACGGCATGAAGGTGCGTCTCGCCTTCTCCGTCGTCTCGCAGCTCGACGAGCCGATCCTGCTCGTCGACGAGGTGCTCGCCGTCGGCGACAAGGCGTTCCGCGACAAGTGCTACCGGCGCATCGACGAGCTGCTCGCCGAGGGGCGCACGCTCTTCTTCGTCTCGCACAACGAGCGTGACCTGCGCCGCTTCTGCACCCGCGGGCTCTACCTCGATCGCGGGCGGCTGAAGATGGACGGCCCGATCGCCGACGTGCTCGACAGGTACAACCGCGACATCAAGCCGACGCAGGTCTAGCGCGGCACGGGGCGCGACCGGTCTTGGTCACACCGGCGCCGCGCTCGATAGTCTGGCTGGCGTGACCACATTCTCCGACGCACCCGAGACCGTTCCCGAGCAGGCAGCTGCGGCGGCCGCGCGACCCTCCTCGCACGAGGAGTCGCTGGTGGCCGGTCTCGCCCCGATGCTCGAGGAGCAGGGGATCGAGCTGAGCGAGGCCGGGGGCGGCGGGATCGCGGGCGTGAACGAGGCGCTCGCGCGGGCGGCGGCGCAGCACCGGATCTCGGTGCTCAGCCCGGTCGGCGCGCGGCGCACGGGCGCGCTGGTCGCGCTGCGCCGATTCGCCGAGGCGCTCGCCGGGGGAGACCAGGAGGC
Organism: Microthrixaceae bacterium; assembly: GCA_020439065.1. GTDB lineage: Bacteria > Actinomycetota > Actinomycetes > Actinomycetales > Microbacteriaceae > Microbacterium. The sequence continues at coordinate 309 of JAGQTK010000281.1, read as the reverse complement.
TGCCCGAGGGGTGCTGGGCGAGGTGGAGGCCGAGCCCAAGGGCGACGCGCCGGCGATCGCGCACGTGATCGGCACCGGCGCGAGCGTGCTGGACGACTGGTTCACCGATGCCGCGCTGACCGACGCGCTCGCCGTGGCGCCGATCGCCGGGTGGGGCGGCAAGCCCGCCCGTTCGGTGGCTCGCGACCTCGTCGGGCTGGCCCGGCGCGGCCGCGCGTTCGGCTCGCTGGAGGCGCTGCGGCGCCGCCGCAGCGGGCCCGTGATCCTCGAGGGCGTGGCCCTTGGCGTCGCCGCCGCGGCGGCCGCCCG
>JAGQTK010000280.1 GCA_020439065.1 Microthrixaceae bacterium | reverse complement strand
ACACGCGCACGCTCAAATGGTTGATGATCGCGGGGATCGTGCTCGGCGCCTGGCACGTGCTCAACCTGGCCGTGCCACTGGCCGAGGCGTGGGGGCTCGCGTGAGGGCGCTCGGGCGCCTCCTGGCCGCCGCGGCGCTGACGGCGGGCCTGGCGCTGGCGCCGGTGAGCGCGCTCGCGGCGGGGCCGGGCGGGGCCTTCGAGGGGCGGGCCGCGGCTGCGGCATCCACTTCGTCTTCGACGGCCGGGGCGCCGGCCACCCAGCTGACCGCGAAGGCTGCGGCATCCAGCGCGCCGGGCGCATCCGGGCAGCTGCGCCCGACGGCGGTCAGTCTGTCAGAGACGGGGCAGCTCGCCGTCGACGATCTGCGCACGTGCCTCGCGTCCGACGACACGTTGAACGTGTATTACCTGATCGACAACTCGCTTTCGCTCGCGTACGAGGACGACGGGGTCACCCCCGGCACCGACCCGGAGGCGCTGCGCGCCGACATCCTCGGCAGCAGCCTGCGACAGCTCGGCATGCTGCGCGACGACCTCGCCGTCAACTGGGCGGCCGGCTTCTTCAGCACCGACTTCACGCCCGCGCTCGGCTGGCAGCCCTGGACGCCGCAGAGCGACGCGCAGCTTGCCGACACCATCCGCGCGAAGAAGCCCGGCGGCTACACGAACTGGCTCGCCGGCCTGCGCGGGGCGCAGAGCGCGCTCGCCGCCCAGCAGCGTGAGGCCCCCGGCTGCCAGGTGGTGGTGTGGCTCACCGACGGCATGATGGATCTCGCGAACAACGCCGAGGAGCAGCCGGCGCTCGACGCCCTCTGCGGCACCGGGCCGAGTGACTGGGGCGTGCTCAACGCCATGCGCCAGTCGGGCACCGTCGTGTTCGGCGTGCTCCTGGCCGATCAGGCGGTGAGCGCCGACGCCGCGATCTTGCGGCCCCTCGTCGAGGGGCAGGGGAGCATCGACGGGGTGCAGCGCAGCTGCGGGCAGCAGCCGATCCCGAGCACGCATGCGAACGGCGCGGTCATCGAGGCGGCCGACCCCGCGGCGCTCGCCCTCGTGTTCCTCGAGCTCGCGACCCGGATCAGCGGCGGCTACCCGGCGCCGCTCGCCGCCGACGGCTCGTTCTTCATCGACCCGGGCGTCGCCCGCTTCCAGTTCGTGATCGGCGGGGGCGACTGGTCGCTCGACGCGCCCGCCGAGGCGGACCGCGCGCCGATGACCGCGGCCGCACCGTGGCCCGACGCGACGATCACGCGCTCCGGCAGCGCGACGGTCGTCGACGTGCCGATCCGCGAGGCCGAACAGCTCGGGCAGTGGCGATTGGATGCCGCAGACGTCCGTGACGTGTTCCTCTTCAGCGACCTGCGCATCGTGTTCGACGCGCAGAACAAGGTCGAACTCGGCGCCGACGGCACCGCGTCCTCCACCATCGGGGCCACCGTGCAGCGCGCCGACGGCGAGCCCGCCGACCTCGGGGTCTACGGCACCGCGCAGTTCCGCGCGGCGATGATCCCGGCCGACGGCTCCGCGCCGATCCCGCTGCCGGGCGCCGACGTCGACCCGGCGTCCGGCACGATCGGCATCCCGCTGCCGGCCGACATCGACGCCGCCGAGCTGGTGCTGAGCGCGTCCATCGACCCGCTCGTCACCGCCCCGCACGGCCTCGTGCTCGCGCCGGTGACCACGCAGCAGCGGATCCCGACCGTGCTCCCGGCATCCTTCCCGCGCATCGAATCGGTGCCCGTGCGGCTCGGCGAGCTCACCGGCCGCGAGGGACTCGCGCAGGGCGTCATTCGGGTGCAGCCCGCGCCCGACGGCACCGCGACGCAGGTCTGCGTCTCGGCCGACGTCACCGTTGCCAGCGACGCCGCCGAGCGCGCCGAGACCTGGGCGTGGACCGTGGGCGACAGCGCCTCGGACGGCAGCAGTAGCGGCGGCAGTGGCGGCGGCAGCGGCGCCGGGCGCGAGGCGTCGTGCATCGACGTGCCCGCCGGCGAGGGCGTCGTCGAGATCCCCGTCACGGCGGCGAACGCCATCCCGGCCGACAGCGATGTGCGCGCCTCGACCGCCGTGACCTTCGTCTCTGCC
>JAGQTK010000027.1 GCA_020439065.1 Microthrixaceae bacterium | reverse complement strand
GTGGCACTGTCTCGCGGGTCACCCCGGGTGGGAGTTAGCCACCGCCCTGCCCTGTGGAGCCCGGACGTTCCTCGGCGCCGCGGCGGAAATCCGCCGGGCGACGCGACCATCCGGCCAACCCACTCGCATGCCACTCTACCGGGGACTCGGGCTCGTCTCGCGCGCCCGACTTGTGCCCTCCGCGCGGCGCCGCGCGAAAACATTTCACAGTTTCGTGCGCCGTGTCTTCCATTTCGCACAATGGGGGCTATGGTGGCAATTGGGGAAATACCTTGACTGTCCCAGGGGTGGGACGGTCGCGCACAACATCCTTTGGGGAGGACACCGTGCTTCGTAATGCCATTTTTGTTTTGGGGATCGCAGCGGCAGCAGTATTTGCCGCGCCTGCAGCCGCACTGGCCGCAGACGACAGCTACACGCCGACCACGCCGACCGAGCCTTCGCTCTCGGGATCGAGCGTCATGTCGCAGTGCATCAGCTCGGTGCCGCACATCAACTACACGGTCAACGTTGTCGACCCGGATGACCAGCTGGGTGACGTACCCGTGTCGCTGTTCATCACCGACGGCACGAACAGTGTGACGCTCGGGCTGGGGACGCTCGTGAACGACCACCTTTCGGGCTCCGTGCTCTGGCCGGGCGCGAGCGCCGACGGCTCAACTGCGCCGCTGGACTGGACGCTCGGCAGCATCAGCGCCGAGCTTCGCGCGAATCCCACGCTGAGCGTCGCGCTCGCCTACCCGCAGCCTGCGGCATCGTGTGGCGTCGTCCCGGCCGGTCTTCCGCTCACGGGAGCGCCCACGGGGCTCGCCGCGACCGGTAGCAGCGTGCCGCTGATCGCCGTGGGCGTCGGTGCGGTTGCCGTGCTCGGTGGCGGCGCACTCATGCTCAAGCGCCGACAGCCCAAGCACCAAGGGCGATGACTGTCGGGACTCCCCCGGCGACGCGAGCAAGACGGTACATCTGGTGGGGCCTCAGCGCCCTCGCCATCACCGTCGTGCTCGCGGGCGCCTGGGTTGGCGTTCGTGGGTTCATGGCGAAGTCGGAGCTGGAATCGCTCGCCGGCCTCTCCAGCGACCTGCGATCCACGCTCGCTGCACAGGATCAGCACGCCGCGATGCCGCTGATCGAACAGATCGGCGAGCACGCGGCACGGGCCAGCGCGCTCACGGGCGACCCCGTGTGGGCCGCTGCCGAGTACATCCCCTGGGTGGGGCCGAATCTGCGCATGGCCCGCGTGACCGCGACGCAGCTTGACGCGATCATGAGGGAGAGCGCACCACCGGTGCTCACCGCGCTCGAGACGCTTGAGGGCGGTGTCAGCGACGACGGGCGCCTCGATCTCTCGGGTGTGCCCGCGTTGGCGCCTGAGCTTCGCCACGCAGCCGCGACGCTGGATCGGGCGAGCGCCGCGTTGGGCGCGCTGGATGAGCAGGCCGTGCTCCCCCAGCTTGCCAACGGGATGCGCGAGCTGCGCGATGCGATCGACACGGCGCATCCCGCCGTCGATGCGCTCGCGCGCGCCAGCGTGCTGCTGCCGGCCCTGCTCGGGAGCGACGAGCCGGTATCGATCCTGGTCCTGGCACAGAACAACGCCGAGCTGCGCACGGGCGGCGGGATCACCGGCACGTTCATTGAGATGCAGGTGCACGACGGCCACATCACCGTCGTCGCCCAGAGCGACTCATCAGATTTCGACGTCAAGTCCGCCCCGATCGTGCCGATCCCAGAGTCCACCACCACGCTCTACGGCGACAGCGTGGGCCGCTGGGTGCAGAACGCGTCGATGACGCCCGACTTCGAGTTGACCGCCGAGATCGCTCTGGCGCGGTGGCACGAGCTCACGGGCCGCACGCCCGAGGTCGTCGTCTCGGTGGATCCGCTGGTGCTCGGCGCGGTGCTCCGTGCCGTCGGCCCGGTGACGCTCGAAGGCAGCGAACTGCACGCCGACAATCTCGTGCAGCGCCTGCTCGTCGACCCGTATGTGCAACTTGACTCCAAGCAGCAATCGGTGCTGTTCCAGCAGGCCGTCACCGCGGTGTTCGACCGCGTCTCGACCGCTGGTTTCGACCCCCTGGCCCTCGCGGAGCAGCTTGCGACGCCGGTCGAGGAAGGGCGAATCTCGGTGTGGAGCAGCAACCCAGAGGTGCAGGCGGCCATCGCAGGGACCGCGCTTGCCGGCCCCGCCGCCAGGCAACACAGCGCGGGCGACTCGGCCTTCGCGGTGTACTTCAACGATGCGACCGGCGGAAAGATGGACATCTACCTCGACGTGGCCATCACGGCGGGCATCGAGTCCTGCCGTGCCGACGGGCTGGCGGAGGTCGTGGTGGACGTGCGGCTGACCAGCAACGCACCGGCGGATGCCGGCTCGGCGCTCCCGCCCTCCGTCACCGGCGGTGGCATGTGGGGCACGGGCACCGGCGACATCGGCACGCTCATCACCGTCTCGGCACCCGCCGGCTACTTCTTCGGCGGCGTGATCAACGAAGGCAAGGCCGTGCGCCCCGGCGACGTCATCGAGAGCGGCTTTCCGAGCAGCACCACGCGCATCAACCTCAGCCCGGGGCAGAGCGAATCCGCACAGTTCCGCTTCATCGCGCCGCAACCGGGGAGCGCGGACCCAGTGATTCTCCACACGCCGTTGCTCACGCAGCCGGAGGTTGCGCTCATGCCGAGCGGATGCCGATGAACTGACGCCCCCTAGGTTTCGCTCGCTCCATGCTGCAGGTGGAGCTCGAGCGGAAAGTCGACTGAACTCCCCCCAAACATCAGTCGACCAGCGGATGCTGCAGCCTCCCTTACAGCGGAGGCTGCAGCATCCACCTGTTCTCGCGGGGCGTGCACGATGATCTCATCGTGCAAGAAGAAGGCGAGGTGCGCGCGACGAGCGAACGCGGGGCCCGAGCGCGGGGCGGCGGATGCCGCGGGCACGTCGCCGAGTGCGGCCAATCGCAGGCGGATCTCAGCCATCCAGCACAGCGCCCACTCGGCGGCGGTTCCCTGCACGATGAAGTTGCGGGTGAAACGCCCGCGGTCGCGCGCCGACTGTCGCGCGCGACGTTCCTCCGCCGCACCGGCGCCGGGTTGTGTTGCCGCTGCCTGCACCGTGCGCCATCGCGCTCCGGGCGGTGGGGAGCTCCGACCAAGCCAGGTGGTCACACCCTCGCCCCGCTCGCCGGCCCCGGCCGCGCGATCCACGAGGCGCATGGCATCCGGGAACGCGCGGCGCAGCCGCGGCACAAGCCGCCCGCTCTCGCCCGTGGTCGCGCCGTACATGGCACCGAGCACGGCCAGCTTCGCGTGCTCGCGGGTATCGACGGCGCCGCTGGCGACGATGCCCTCGTAGAGATCGGCGCCGCGGCCCGCCGCGGCCATCGCCGCATCGCCGGCCATCGCGGCGAGCACCCGCGGCTCGAGCTGCGCGACATCGGCGGTGATCAGCGCCCACCCGGGATCGGGCAGCACCGCCTGGCGCAGCTGCTTCGGCAGCTGCAACGCCCCACCGCCGCTCGAGGCCCAGCGCCCGGTGACCACACCGCCGGGCACGAACGTGGGTCGGAACCGGCCCGCGTGCACCCATTCCTCGAGCCACGCCCAGCCGTTGGCGCTGAGCAGCCGCGCGAGCGTTTTGTATTCGAGCAGCGGTTCGATCACGGGATGCGTGTGCTTTCGCAACTCCCAGCGGCTGGTCGACTCGACCATGAGCCCGGCGCGGTGCAGAGCCCGCAGCAGGCGCGGCTGCGACTCGAGATGCAGCTCGGGCTCGCCGAGCGCGCTGCGGACGGCGCGCGCGCGCAGTTCCATGCGTTCGGGCAGCGCTCCGGCCACGGGTTTGGGGCCGAGTGTCGCCACCAGGAGATGCTCGTGCACCTCGGCGCGCCACGGGAGCCCTGCCGCGTGCATCTCGGCCGCCATGAGCGCGCCGGCGGACTCAGCGGCGAGCAGCAGCCGAAGTCGCTCCGGCGCGCTCCCCTCAGCCACCGCCGCGGTCTGTCGCCGCCACTCCGCGAGCGCCTCCACCGCGCTTGCCGGCGCCGTCTCGTCTGCCGTCGCATCCTGCGCCCGGGCGGAGCCGTGCGCGGTCGACACTCCGAAGTCGTCGATGTCGAACAGCGCGGATGCGGCGTGGGGTGGAGGGGGCGGTGTCAGCAGCTGCGGAGCGGGCGGGGCATCCCACACCGACTCCCCCACGCCGCCCGAGTGCAGTGCCCGCGCCGCGGCGAGCTCGGAACCGTGCAGGATCGCGTGGCACAGCCGCAGGTCGTGGCAGCGCTCGATCGTGACGCCCGCTGCAAGCAGCGCGGGGTACCACTGCGCCGTGTCGTGCCAGACCCAGCGGGGCTTGGGCCCGCTCGCCTCACGCGCGGCGATGACGCCCGGCAGCTGCGCGAGCGGGACGATGCGCGTCGCGAGCGGCGGTGCCGTCGCGGCGCCCGCCTCAGTCAGTGCGACCGAGTGACCCCTGCCGCCCGCCGCCCAGCCCACGATGATCACCATCGCGACGCCGGCTATGCAAGATCGCGGCGGAAGCTCTCGCGGCGGTCCATCGACTCGTTGGCCGCGGCATCCGCCAATGCGTTCTCGGCGCGCGCCACCCACTCGAAGCGCACGTGGCGGCCGGCGATCAGAGCCTTCGCCTGGCGCGCAAGCTCCTGCATATCGGGATGCTTGATCTTCCAGCGCCCGCTCATCTGCTCAACGACCAGCTTGGAGTCCATGCGCACGTGCAGCGCGGCGCCGGGTGCCAGCTCGCTGGCCGCCTCGATCCCCGCGATCATGCCCCGGTACTCGGCGACGTTGTTCGTCGCGACCCCGATGAACACCCCGATCTCAGCGAGCACCCGGCCGCTGCCGGGATCGATGACCACCGCGCCCCCCGCAGCGATCCCCGGATTGCCGCGGGAGCCGCCGTCTGCCTCGACGATCAGCGTTGCCGGGCCGGTGGGCACGGGCGAGAGCTCGGCGCCCGTCTCGTCGTCGAGCTCGAACAGCGTGGTCACAGACCGGACTCCTCGGTGCGGATCAGGATGCACCCGCACTCGGGACAGTGCACAACGGCCTGGCTCGAGGCCTGACGGATCTGCTGCAGATCGGTGCCCGAGAGCTCCATGTGGCAGCCGAGGCACGTCTTGCGTTGCAGCAGTGCGGCGCCAGTGCTGCGCACGGCGATCTTGTCGTACAACGCCACGAGTTCGGCGGGAATCGTCTCGGCGACGGCGGCGCGGTCGCGCTGCAACGCCTCGATCAAGGTGGATGCGTCGGCCACCGCCGCCTTGCCGTCAACGGTCAGCTGCGTGCCCTCCGCCGTCAGCTGATCGATCAGCGCCTGCGCGGTGTCGACGTCGGCGTCGGCCTGCTCCAGCCGCTCCATCACGATCAGCTCGGCGTCTTCGAGCTCGCTGAGGCGGCGCGCGAGCTGCGCCAGCTCGGTCTCGAGTGCTTGCGCGTCCTTCGCGCTCGTGGAGGCGGCGAGTCGCTCGGAGTTGCGTTCGCGACGCGCCTCGGCGAGCGAAACGTCGGACTCGAGGCGGCCGAGTTCGGTCTTGATGTCGTCGCGGGCGCCGATCACGGCCGCGAGCTCCTGCGAGCGGGTCGTGCGCTCGGCGACGAGCTCGGCGATCCGCGCCGCCTGAGGCGGGTTCGCACGACGATGCTCGGCCTGCCGCAGCCTGGCATCAAGCTCCGCGATATCCAGCAACTTCTTCTGATCGTTCGGGCTCGCATTCACGCTCCCAAACCTACCCGGTCACAGCGACACCGCGGCGGCGGCACCCACCTCCCGGGCGCGTCGGCGCGCCGACGCGCCCGGCGGCCGCCGATTCAGCGAGCGAGGAAGTCCCATGCGTCGGTGCGCACGCTGCTCACATACACCTCGACGCCCGGCAGCGCGACGCGCAGCTGCTCGGCGGCGGCTTCCAGCCACAGCCATTCGCTGGCCCAATGCGACATGTCGATCAGCCATGGGCCCGCTCCGCGCAGCGCCCGTTCCTTTGCCTCGGAGGCGGGGTGGTGGCGGAGGTCGGCGGTGAGGTACACGTCGGCGCCGACGACGGCGGGGTGTCCGAGCAGGCTGTCGCCCGAGCCGCCGCACAGCGCGACGCGCTGCACGAGGGCATCCTCCGGCCCGGCTACACGCACCCCCGTGGCCGTCTCGGGCAGCAGCCCGGCGAGCGTGCGGGCGAGCGCACCGAGGGTGACCGATTCGGGCAGCTCGCCGACGCGGCCGATGCCGGTGGATGCCTGTGCCCCAGCGCCCTCGCCCGGGCCGCGGTCGGCGTCGATGGGCGTCACGCCGCGCAGCCCGAGCGCCGTCGCGAGCATGCCCGAGGTGCCGCGCTCGACCACATCGGCATTGGTGTGTGCGGCGAACAGCGCGATATCGGCCTTGATGAGCTTCGCAAGCAGCGCGCCCTTGTACGCGTCTTCGGACACCTCGTTCACGGCCCGCATGAGCAGCGGATGGTGCGCGAGGATGACGTCGGCGCCGAGCTCCACGGCCTCATCGACGGTCGCGCCGACCGGGTCGACCGCGAGGAGGATGCGCTGCACCGCGGCATCCCGATTCCCGGCGGTGAGACCCACGACGTCACCGTCGCGCGCCCCGGCGACGGGCCAGAGCGACTCGATGGCGGCAGCGACGTCATTCACGGTGGTCATGCTCACGAGCCTAGCCGCGGCATCCATCGGCGCCCGCGCTTCGCCGCTACAGTCCCAGCACCGAGGTGGCGATGAGGAAATAGATGAGCAGGCCCGTCGCATCGCAGAACGTCGAGATGAACGGTGTGGAGAAGACGGCCGGGTCGACGCGGATCGCCCGGGCGAGCATGGGCATCAGTCCGCCGACCGTCGCCGCCATGGTGCAGATCGACAGCAGCGTGACGCCGATCACGATGCCCATATCGACGCTGTAGACGAGCGAGGTGAGCGCGAAGCCGAGCGTGCCGAGGAAGGCACCGAGCATGAAGCCGACGCGCACCTCGCGAAACGCCACCACCCCGACGTCGCGCAATCGCACATCGCCGAGCGCGAGTGCGCGGGTCACCGTGGTCGCCGCCTGCGAGCCGGTATTGCCTGCGGTGCCGGTCAGCAGCGGGATGAACAGGGCGAGGGTGACGACCGCGGCGAGGGTGTCCTCGAAGATTTCGAGCACCTGCACGGTCAGCAGCGCCGAGACCGCCAGCACGAGCAGCCACACGACGCGCGAGCGCATGATGGCGAAGATCGGGGTCGCGAGGTAGGGCCGACGCAGCGGCTCCGTCGCACCCGCGCGTGCCGCATCCTCATCCTCGGCGTCCGAGAGAATTCGGGCTGCGTCATCGACGGTGAGGATCCCGAGGAGCCGGTCCTGCCCGTCGACCACGGGGACGGCGAGGAGGTTCGCGTCGACGCAGGCGCGCGCGGCCTGCTCGGCCTCCTCGGTTGCCCGCACCTGCCGCGCCTCCACCATGAGGGCGCCGACGAGGGCTGCGGGCTCATGCAGCACGAGGTCGCGCAGACCGATCACGCCGAGCAGGCGCCGTTCGGCATCGGTGACGGGCAGCGTGTAGATCGTTTCGGCCTCCATACCGCGCCGCTGCACGTGGCGCAGCGCGTCGCCGACACTCAGCTCGGGTTGCAGGCGCACGTACTCGGTGCTCATCCGGCGCCCGACGCTCCCCCGCGGGTACCCGAGCAGCGGCGCCGTGAGCTCGCGCTCGCGGGCCGAGAGCCCGCGCATGAGCTTCTGCGCCACGCCCGCGGGCAGCTCGTCGACGAGCTGCGCCCGGTCATCCGGGTCGAGCTCCTCGAACAGCCGTGCCACGTCCTCGTCGCGCAGGCCGGTGAACAGCTCAGAGCGCATCGCCGAATCGAGCATCTCGAACACGGCCAGCGCGCGATCGCGTGAGAGCAAGCGGTAGAGCACCGCACGGTCTGCCGCGTCCTCACGTTCGAGCAGGCGCACCGTCTCTTCAGGTTCGTGCGCACCCAACAGGCGCGCGAGTGTCGGGAGATCCCTGGCCTTCAGTGCCGGCTCAACCTGCGCGACAAACGCATCGAACACATCGTCGTCCATGCCACCTCCCCGGCGATCCTTGCCACCACAGGTGGTCCACGGCGCATTCTGTCACGCCCCGTCCGTGCGGGCGAGTCTTGGGGGTACCCGGCGGGAGTGCATCCCTGGCCCACGTCGCGGATGCGCGCGGCGAAGGAGGGGCGTATGAGGGGCGAACGCGCGTCGCCTTCGCCGGGCGTCGTTACTCGATAGTGATCGGGGTGCCGAGCGGGAGCATCTCCGCGAGCATCGTGATGGCGTCGTTGTGCAAACGGATACACCCGTGGCTGACCGATCGGCCAATACTGTCAGCGTCATCCGTGCCGTGCAGGCCGATCTGCCCGGGGCCCCCGCCGAAGCTGTTGAGCGTCTCGGAAAAGGCCGAGATGCCGTAGGCGTACGGGCCGTACCCGGGGTTTGTGGGGGCGAGCAGCTCGGTGAGGTAGAACTTCCCCAGCGGAGTGGGCGTGTCGCCCGTGCCGACTGCTGCGGGGAAGGTGTCCACCACTACATCGTTGCGCAGCAGCGTCACGGTGTGCTCGGTGGTCGATACCCGGAGCGCGTAGTCAAGGGTGCGCAGATTCGCGTCTGCGGCCCGAATCCACCCGAGCGAGCCGTTCGGGCGCATCGGCAGGCGCACCTGCACCCAGCCGTCCTGCGCCGACTCGACGAAGAAGGTGAGCGGCGCGCCCGAGGCGATCGGGTTGGCGAACTCGGCGAGCACAGCACCGTCTGGCGCGTCGAAGGCCGTTACGGCCGCGGTGGACACCTCGGCGACCTGTGTGGTCGCGGCGTGCACACGAACCGTGGGTGCGGGCACGGGCGTCACCTCGACGGGGGCGGGCGTGGGTGTGGGCACGGGCGCCTCCGGGGCACCGCAGGCGGTGAGCCCGAGGATGAGCGTTGTGGCCACGAAGAGGGCGGCGAGCGGGCCGGCCGATGGGCGCATGTGCGTGACTCCTAGGAAAACGAGCGTGTGGCCCGGCCGCCTGCGCGACCGGGCCACACGACTTCCACTGCGGGGCAGGTCAACCGGTGAAGGTTGCCGCCTTCTTGATCGGCGTCGGTACGCCCGCACCCGTGTCCGGTGCCGTCACGGGAACACCGAAGGTCCAGGTCGAGCCACCCACGGTCACGCTGCGCAGCACTGCGGAGTCACCCGGGTTCACGAACACGCCGAAGGCGAGAATCTCAGCGTTCGGCGCGAGGTCGAACGCCGCGACCACGTCAGAGAACGGCACCGGCGTGTTCGCCGGAAGGCCGACGACGGCACGGCTCGAGATCCAGTCGCCCGAGGCCGACGGGCTTCCGGCCTGTACCGGACGGAGCGTCGTGAAGTCGCCCTTCGCGGTGCCGTCGAAGTACACGGGAATCTGGAACGTCATCATGCCGGTGCCGACAAACGATGCCCCGTTCACGAAGGCGGTGAACGCCGCGCCGTTGGTCGGGAGCGACGACTGCCCGTACAGCAGCTGGTTGCGACCGTCGATGTGCAGGCCGTCCACGTCCTCAGTCAGCGCAGGGCCGGCCGGGTCACCGACGAACCACTGGTTCGCGGGGTAGCTGCTGCCTTCCGCCCCGATGCTCGTGAGCGGAACGTCGACTGCCGACGCCGCCAGGCTGACGCCAAAGACGGAACCGAGTGCGAGGGCAACTCCAGCTCCGATTGCGGTGAGTTTCTTGAACTTCATTGAGCGTGATTCTCCTTTGAATACCCAACGCGGCGGCGAGCCCCGTCAGCAAGCCAGACATTCTGTCGACCATATCGACTCGACACGCCGCAAATCCCGGCGTAAGGGCTCGTGACATAACATTTTCGTCACGGCCGGGGCGCTGGCCAGTCGAACGTCACGGCGCGATCCTCACGACCCGATCGTCATCCGCGACGGGATCACCGCGTCCGTCGGTGTTGCTGGTGAGCAGCCACAGGGCACCGTCCGGTGCGGGCGCTACGTCCCGCAACCGACCGAACACACCCACCAGCTCCTCCGTCGAGGCCGAGAGGTCATCGAGCAGCACCCGCCGCAGGCGCTCGCCACGCAGGTTCGCGATGTAGATCGCCTCTCCGACGACGGCGATTCCGCTCGGGCTCGCATCGCTCGGCGCCCACTGCTGCAGCGGGTCGATGAATCCGGCGCGATGCGCGATGCCCTCCGCGAGCGGCCAACCGTAGTTGCCGCCCGCCTCGATCAGGTTGAGCTCGTCCCACGTGTGCTGTCCGAACTCGCTCGCAAAGAGCCGGCCGTCGCGGTCCCAGCCGAGACCCTGCGGGTTGCGATGGCCGAGGCTGAAGACCGGCGATCCCGGGAAGGGGTTATCTGGCGGGATCCCGCCGTCCGGCGTGAGACGCAGGATCTTCCCGCCGAGAGACTCGGGGTCTTGCGCGGATGCCGCATCTCCGGCATCGCCCACGGTGACGTAGAGCATCCCATCGGGCCCGAAGGCGATCCGCCCGCCGTTGTGATTCGCGGCCCGCGGCAGCCCGTCGATGATGGTCGTCGGCGTGCCCATGCTGCGGGCGCCGGGAGTGCCTGTCAGACGGAAACGAACGACCCGGTTGTCGCCTGCGCTCGTGACGTACGCATAGAGCGCACTGCCGCGCAGCGCAAGGCCGAGGAGTCCGCCCTCGCCTCCATGCAGGGTGCCGCTGGCGACGCCGAGCTCATGCATGCCGCCGTCGCGCGTGAGTTCGAGCACCCGGGCCGAGTCGCGCTCGCTCACCAGCGCGGTATCGCCATCGAACACGATCGACCACGGCGTGCGCAGGCCGCTCGCGATGACGGCGACCGCGCCGGAACGTCCCGCCTCGGTCGATGCGGGCACGGGCACTGCGGGGTCCTGCCCGGCGGCGCACGCACTGAGCAGCGCCGCGGTGGCGACGATGGCGGTCGCCGTGGCTGCGGCGGCCGCGACGCGTGAGCCGGCGCCGCGGACGTGTCTCGGGCGGATGATCATCACAGTTCCTTGGGAACCATGGTCGCACTCCAGCCCTAGGATTGGGAACGATCGATGCGCCCCGACGAAGCGGCCCGCGCCGCGGAGCCGACGGCGAGTGAAGGAGACCACCATGCGTGGAGTCATGATGTATGCCGCCGGTGATGTGCGGGTCGAAGACCGCGAGAGGCCGAGCATCGTCGAGCCGACGGACGCGATCATCAAGCTCGCCGCGTCGTGCGTCTGTGGATCCGATCTGTGGCCGTACCGCGGCATCGACACGCTGCGGCGCGCGCGCCCGATGGGCCATGAATACATCGGAACGGTGACCGAGGTCGGCGCCGCCGTCACCACGGTCAAGCCGGGCGACTTCGTGGTGGGCTCGTTCATCGCATCCGACAACACCTGCGAGATCTGCACGGCCGGCTATCAGTCGCGCTGCGTGCACGCGGTCGGGATGGGAGCGATGGGCACCCAGGCCGAGTACGCGCGCATTCCGCTCGCCGATGGCACGCTCGTCGCCACCCCCGGCCAGCCGGGCCCCGAGCTGATCCCGTCGCTGATGGCCGCGTCCGACGTGCTCGGCACCGGCTGGTTCGCTGCAGTCGCCGCCGAGGCCGGTCCGGGCAAGACCATCGCGGTCGTCGGTGACGGGGCGGTCGGCCTCTGCGCCATCCTGGCGGCCAAGCAGCTGGGTGCCGAGCGGATCATCGCGTTCAGCCGTCACGCGGATCGCCAGGAGCTCGCCCGCGAGTTCGGCGCGACCGACATCGTGGAGCTGCGCGGCGACGAGGGAGCCGCTGCGGTCAAGGCGCTCACGAACGGGTACGGGGCGCATGGCACCGTCGAGGCGGTCGGGACCCAGGAATCCATGTGGCAGGCCATCAAATCCACCCGCCCCGGTGGGCACGTCGGCTACGTGGGCGTCTCGCACGGGGTCGAGCTCGATGGGCTGCGCCTGTTCGGCTCCGTCGTGCACCTGCACGGCGGCCCTGCCCCGGTGCGGCGCTTCCTGCCCGAACTCATCCGGCTGATCTGGGACGGCACCATCGACCCCGGCAAGGTCTTCGACCTCTCGCTCCCCCTCGAAGAGGCGGCCGAGGCATACAAGGCCATGGATGAGCGGCGGGCGACGAAGGTGCTGCTCACCTTCTAGGCGCGACGTCGGACGGGCCATCGCCCGCACCGCCGCTGCCTGCGAGTGCCGCAATCGCCACCAACTCGCGCGCCGTCCCTGTGAGGTCACGCTCCGAGCCGCGCCAGACCGCGCGCAGCGGTCGCGTGACCGGGTGCGGATCGACGGCGAGCACGTGGATGCGGCCGAGGCGAGCATCGTCGCGCACCGCGAGCGCACTCAGCCCGGCCGGCGCAACCCCGGCGCGCACCGCCGAACGCACCGCGGCTTCGGTCGCGAGCGACACGAGCGGCGCGTGCGCGGGGCGCCCGAGGGCACTGAGCACCGCCGCCTCGAATGCCGCCCGCGTGCCGCTGCCGCGCTCGCGGGCCACCAGCGGCGCATCCGCCAACACCGCAAGCGGGACGGTGCGTTGCGCGGCCCAGTGGTGATCTGGCGAGACCGCGACAACCAGGTGATCCTCACCGACAAGCGCTCCCCAGACCGCGAGGGGGCTCCGGTTGTTCGATGAATCCGAGGTCGATCGCGCCCGAGCGCACCAGCGCGATGATGCTCTCGCTGTTCGCCGTGCGCAGCTCCACCGCCGTCGTGCCCCTCTCCGCCGCGCTCTGCCGCCGTCGGAGCTCCATCACCCAGCCGGGGAGCAGGTACGCGGCGACGGTCTGGCTCGCACCCACCGACAGCGCCGCCGCGGCGGTGTCATCACGCTGCGCGGATGCGGTCGCCTCGAGCCTGGTGCTCGCCGCGAGCACTTCCTCTACCTCGTGCAGGATCGCCCTACCGGCAACCGTCGCGGTCACCCCGAACGGCGAGCGCTGCACCAGTTCGAGCCCGAGCAATCGCTCGAGATTGCGCAGGCGATACGACACCGCCTGCTGTGTGACGCCGAGGTCCTTGGCTGCGCGCGAGATGCTGCCGTGGCGGATCACCGACTCGAAGTGACGGAGATCGATCAGGGTGGGCGCAGACACCGTCTCACGATACAACGATGATTTGTACCCGGCCAAAGAGGCGGCATCTTCCCGCGGCGCTGCCGCGAGCGACAGACTTTCCACATGCAGGTCACTCCCATCGCCACACTCCCCCAGCGACTCACCACGCGCGGCGTGGAGGTGGTTCCGGGATTGGTGCTGTGCCTCGCCATCGCCGCGGTGGCAACCGTCATCGGCGCCGTCGTGCCGCTCGTCGGTTCCGCCATCCCCGCCGTCGTCATCGGCGTGCTCATCGCGGTGGTGCGTGCGCCGAGCGGGCGCATCGCCCCGGGCGTCGGGTACGCGGGCAAGTTCGTGCTGCAGTGCGCCGTCGTGCTGCTGGGCGTCCAGCTCTCACTCACGAGCATCGTCGAGGTCGGCGCACAGTCGTTCCCGGTGATGCTCAGCTCGCTCGTCGTGTGCCTGCTCGCCGCCTGGCTCATCGGTCGCGCCCTGCGCGTCGACCGCGGCATCCGCACGCTGATCGGCGTGGGCACCGGCATCTGCGGCGCCTCCGCGATCGCCGCCGTCGCGCCCATCGTGCGCGCGAAAAGTCACGACATCTCGTATGCGATCTCGACGATCTTCCTGTTCAACCTGCTCGCGGTGGTCGTGTTCCCACCCATCGGCCATGCCCTGGGCATGACGCCGGAGTCGTTCGGGCTCTTCGCCGGCACCGCCGTGAACGACACGAGCTCGGTGGTCGCCGCGGCGAGCGTGTTCAGCAGCGCGGCGCTCGGGTTCGCGGTGGTCGTGAAGCTGGTTCGCACCCTCATGATCATCCCGATCAGCGTGACCCTCGCGGTCGTCGAAGGCCGTCGGCACGGCGATGGTGCGCGCATGACGCCGCTGCGCGTGTTCAAGCTGATCCCGTGGTTCTTGTTCGGATTCATCATCATGGCGGGCATCGCGTCGACGGGCGCCTTCTCCCCCGGCGTGACGTCAGCGCTCACCGATGTCAGCGTGTTCCTCGTCGCGACGGCGCTCGCCGGCATCGGCCTCTCGACCGACCTGCGCGCCATCCGCGCCGCAGGACTCCGGCCGCTCTTGCTCGGCGCGATCCTCTCCGCGCTCGTCGCAATCACGACGCTCGGCACCATGTTCCTCACCGGTCACCTGTGAGTGGATGCCGGAGCCGGCCCCGCCCGTCGCGGAACCGGCTCCGGCACGGCCGGCAGCTCGCGGGTGCCTACGCGCGACGGCGGGAGCGAATCTCGAAGAAATGTTCTTCCGCACAAGGGGGCGCTCCCGCGATGCAAGAAACCCCGTCTCGCGAATCGAGACGGGGTTCGTGGTGGGCCCGGCCGGGCTCGAACCGACGACATCCACGGTGTAAACGTGGCGCTCTACCAACTGAGCTACAGGCCCTCAACGACGAGCTTAGTGCGCGAGAATCCGCTCCGCGAACGCGCCCTCGAATCGTAGAAACTCGCTAGTCTTATCGCGGGGCGACTTGTACCGAGCCAACAAAGCCACGACAGACGCCCACCGTTCATTTGGCACAATCTGCCAGCACGACGAAAGGTCGCATCGTGACTGTTCATGACCAGGATCCGTACTCCTCGACGCCGCTCGACAGCGATCCCGAAGAGACCAGCGAGTGGCAGGAATCGCTCACGCAGTTGGTGGATGCCAAGGGCCCGGGCCGCGCGCGCGAGATCATGCTGAGCCTGCTCAAGCGATCCAAAGAGCTGCACCTCGGTGTGCCGATGGTCCCGACCACCGACTACATCAACACGATCGCGGCCGAGAACGAACCCGAATTTCCCGGCGATGAGGAGATCGAGCGCCGCTATCGCTCGTGGATCCGCTGGAACGCCGCGGTCACCGTGCACCGCGCGCAGCGACCCGGCATCGGCGTCGGCGGCCACATCTCGACCTACGCGTCGAGCGCCTCGCTCTACGAGGTCGGCTTCAACCACTTCTTCCGCGGGCACGACGCCCCGGGCGGCGCCGACCAGATCTTCATCCAGGGGCACGCCTCGCCGGGCATCTACGCACGCGCGTTTCTCGAGGGGCGCGTCTCGGAGGCGCAGTTGGACGGCTTCCGCCAAGAGAAGTCGATGGCACCCAACGGCATCCCCTCCTATCCGCACCCGCACCTGATGCCCGAATTCTGGCAGTTTCCCACCGTCTCGATGGGGCTTGGCCCGATCAATGCCATCTACCAGGCGATGACGAACAAATACCTCACCAACCGGGGCATCAAAGACGCATCCGAACAGCAGGTGTGGGCGTTTCTCGGCGACGGCGAGATGGACGAGGTCGAAAGCCGCGGCCAGTTGCAGCTCGCGGCGAACGAGCAGCTCGACA
>JAGQTK010000279.1 GCA_020439065.1 Microthrixaceae bacterium | reverse complement strand
GCGTACATTCCGACCAACGTGATCTCGATCACCGACGGCCAGATCTTCCTCCAGTCCGACCTGTTCAACGCCAACCAGCGCCCCGCGGTCGACGTGGGTATCTCGGTCTCGCGTGTCGGTGGTGACGCGCAGGTGAAGTCGATCAAGAAGGTCTCCGGAACGCTGAAGCTTGAGCTCGCGCAGTACCGTGCGCTCGAGGCGTTCGCGATGTTCGCGAGCGACCTGGATGCCGCGAGCCGCCGTCAGCTCGAGCGCGGTGCGCGACTGACCGAGCTGCTCAAGCAGCCGCAGTACTCGCCGTACCCGGTGGAGGAGCAGGTCGTCTCGATCTGGGCCGGCACCAAGGGCAAGCTCGACAAGATCCCGGTCGAAGACGTGCTGCGCTTCGAGCGTGAGCTGCTGGACTACCTCGGTCGCAACACCGAGATCCTCACCACGCTGCGCGACACCAATGTCCTCGATGACGACACCGAGGCGGCTCTCGAAGCCGCGGTCGACGCCTTCTCGCTCGAGTTCCAGACGGGCGACGGCGCGTCGCTCAGCGACCCGGGCAGCGAAGCGTTCGACGCGATGGCAGCCGGTGACGTCAACCAGGAGAAGATCGTCAAGGGTCGCCGCTAAACCATGGGCGCACAGCTGAGGGTCTACACGCAGAAGATCAAATCTGCGCAGACGACCAAGAAGATCACGAAGGCGATGGAGCTCATCGCCGCGTCGCGCATCCAAAAGGCGCAGGCGCGGGTTGCGGCATCCACCCCCTTCGCTCGTGCGATCACGCGCGCGGTCTCGGCGGTTGCCACGCACTCGAACGTCGACCACGTGCTCACGCGGGAACATGAGAATGTCACGCGCGCGGCCGTCGTGATCTTCGCGTCCGATCGTGGACTTGCCGGAGCGTTCAACTCGCAGGTGATCCGTGAGGGTCTGGAGCTCGCAGAGCTGCTGAACGATCAGGGCAAGGAGGTCGTCTACTACGTGGTCGGCCGCCGTGCCGTGTCGTACTTCCAGTTCCGCCGGCGCGCCACGGAGGCCGAGTGGATCGGTGACACTGACACCCCGGCGTTCCAGACGGCTGAAGAGATCAGCTCGACGCTGCTCGAGGCGTTCCTGCGCCCGCAGGAGCAGGGCGGCGTTGATGAGATCCACCTCGTGTACAACCGCTTCATCAGCATGATGACGCAGCTGCCCGAGACGGTTCGCCTCCTGCCCCTCGAGGTTGTCGAAGCGGATGAGTCGGAGGCCTCGGGTCCGATCCCGGTGTACCCGCTCTACGAGTTCGAGCCGGATGCCGACAGCGTGCTCGACGCGCTGCTGCCGGTGTACATCCAGAGCCGCGTGTTCAACGCCCTTCTGCAGTCTTCGGCCGCCAAGCACGCGGCCACGCAGAAGGCGATGAAGTCGGCGAGCGACAATGCCGACAAGCTCATCACCGACTACACGCGCCTGCGCAACAACGCGCGCCAGGCCGAGATCACCCAGCAGATCGCAGAGATCGTGGGCGGTGCCGACGCGCTCGCGTCGTAGCCTGCGATCAACCCCGACCACAACGTTTCTGTTCAGACAGAGAGAAGAAGAAGAATGACTCCCACCGCCACAGCAGAAGCCACGGCTCCCGCCGTCGGCCGCGTCGCGCGCGTTACGGGCCCGGTCGTCGACATCGAGTTTCCGCACGACTCGATCCCCGAGATCTACAACGCCCTGAAGACGACGATCACCATCGCCGGTGAGTCGAACGAGATCACGCTCGAGGTTGCCCAGCACCTCGGCGACGACCTCGTTCGCGCCATCGCCCTGAAGCCCACCGACGGCATCGTCCGCGGCCAGGAAGTGCGCGACACCGGTGAGGCCATCTCGGTCCCCGTCGGCGACGTCACCAAGGGCAAGGTGTTCAACGTGATCGGCGAGGTGCTCAACGCAGCCCCCGGCGAGCAGATCGAGATCACCGAGCGCTGGCCGATCCACCGCAAGGCCCCCAACTTCGACCAGCTCGAGTCGAAGACCACCATGTTCGAGACGGGCATCAAGGTCATCGACCTGCTCACCCCGTACGTGCTCGGTGGAAAGATCGGCCTCTTCGGTGGTGCTGGTG
>JAGQTK010000278.1 GCA_020439065.1 Microthrixaceae bacterium | reverse complement strand
TGGCGCCCAGGCGTACATCTCGGCGACCGTGAACGGGAGCGAGTTGCTGTTCTGCGCGCACCACGGCCGCAAGTACGAGGAAAAGCTGCGCGCCGTCGCCACCGAGTGGCACGACGAGTCCGCCCGCCTGCAGGAGGCCACGAACTAGCGACGTCGCGCGAGCGTGCGTGGCGTGCGCCGAGGATCGCGCATGCAGCGCGCATCGCTCGTGCGGTTCCGTGCCGTGCGGTTCCGTGCCGTGCGGTTTTGCGCCGTGCGGTTTCGTGCCCTGCGGTTCAGTGCACCCACTCGCGCGTGACGGTGCGCTCCAGCCGCGTGACGAACTCTTCGCCGATCGTGCCCGCCGCATCGGCGAGCTCCTGCAGCGTCGGTTCGCCGTGTGACCCGTCGCCGAACAGCACGACGGCCTCCCCCACGCGAACACCGGGCGCCACGCGCAGCACCGTGCGCAGCGGCTCGACTGCGACGATCGCACAGCGCTGACCGCCCACCGCAACGGATGCGCCGACGCAGTCCACCAGCATCCCGTGCACGCCGCCCAGGGGCACGGCACCGAAGGAGCCGGACGCGTCGTCCCAGCGCTGGCTGATGCGGGTGCGCAGCGCCATCACGGGGTGCAGCCCAAGTTGCGCGGGCCCGAGGCCATCCCCCGGGGCGATGCCGTACAGAAACGCCCCGACCCGCACTGCGTCGAGTCGCGCGTCGGCACGAGCGAACGCCGCGGCGCTCGCGGCCAGGTGCAGCAGCGGTGCACGAACACCCAGGGCCCGTGCCCGGGCCACGGCGGCGTGAAACCTCTCGATCGCGGCGGTGTCTTCGGCATCCGATGCCTCGGAGATGTGGGTCCACAGCCCGACGACCTCGAGCGCCTCGGGATGCGCGAGGGCCTCCGCGACGAACGTCGCCCAGCTTTCGGCGCGCACACCCGCCCGGTGCAGGCCGGTATCGGTCTTCAGGTGCACGCGGGCGGGACGCCCGGCGGTCCGCGCGGCGGCCACGACGCGCGCGAGGGCGAGCTCACTCGTCACGCCGAGTTCGATCCCCTCGGAGATCGCCCGCGGGAGCGCCTCGACGTCGTCGAGCACCCAGGCGAAGATTCGCGCACGAGGCGCAAGCTCGCGCACACGATGCGCGGTCGCGACATCGAGCGCCCCGAAGCACTCGATACCGGCCTCGACGAAGGCATCGACGGCGCCGTCCAGGCCGTGGCCGTAGCCACCGTCCTTGACCACCGCGATCAGCTCAGCCGGTGCGACGCGCGCGCGCATCAGCGCAACGTTGGCGCGCAGCGCCTCCGCCGAGATGATGGCGCGATTGGCGGGGTCAAACGGCGCGATCCGCAACGAGTCACCATCGCCGCCCCCGGTGTGCGCGAGGCGCAGACACGACAGGAGCGAGAGGGGCGCTTCCCCCACAGTGGCGGCCCAGTGCGCGAGCGGGAGCGCGCCGTTCTCGGCCGCACCGAAGATCGTCACGGTGTCTCCGGGCGACACGGGCAGATCGCCGACGTCGACGACACAGGCATCCATCGCCACCCGGCCCACGATCGGCACGAGCGTGCCTGCGACGCACACCTGCGCCCGGTTGCCGGCCTTGCGCGGCAGTCCGTGGCCGTAGCCGATGTCGACGAGGGCGAGGGTCGTCTCGCGCTCGGTGACGTGGGTGTGGCCGTACGAGACCCCGCTCCCCGCGGGCACCCGCTTGCACTGCAGCACCTGTGCGCGCAGCGTCATCCCGCCGGTTGCGGCGTCGTCAAGAAACGCGACCGCTGCCGCAGCATCGCCGGCAGCCGCGGCGCGCGCCCGCTCGAGCGCACCGTCGACGAAGACGAGCTCGCGCGCCGGCACCGCCACGGCGTCAGAGCCCGATCGCGGTGATCTGCGTCACGCGCGCAAGCGCGATGATCTTGTCGCGCGCACCGCGAGCGAGGGCGTCGAGGCGCTCGTGCTCCCGCGTGCGCGAGTATTCCATGCCGCGGCGCGCGAGCGCGGCGGTGAGCATCGCATCGGCCCACGCGGGGTTCAGCGGGAGCGCCGGGCCCTGCACGTTGGTCGCGTACGCCTCGCCGACGCGAATCGACTCACCGGCGCCCGGTCCGGGCGTGCCGATCGACCCG
>JAGQTK010000277.1 GCA_020439065.1 Microthrixaceae bacterium | reverse complement strand
TCCCCGTGCTGATCGGCTGGACCGCGGTGACCGAGTCCATCGCCTGGGCGCCCGTGATCCTGTTCGTCCTCGTGTTCTTGTGGACGCCGGCGCACTACTGGCCGCTGTCGATGAAGTACAAGACCGACTACGCCGCCGCCGATGTGCCGATGCTCGGTGTCACCCGCGGCGCGCCGGCGGTCGGGCTGCAGGTCATCATCTACGCGTGGGCGACCGTTGTCTGCTCCCTCCTGCTGATTCCCGTCGCCGGCATGGGGATCGTCTACACGGCCGCGGCCCTGGCGTTCGGCGGCTGGTTCATCGTCGAATCGCACGTGCTCTACTCGCGCGCCGTCCGGGGCTTGGAGCCTTCGCCGATGCGCGTGTTCCACAGCTCGATCACGTACCTCACGCTGCTGTTCGTCGCCATCGCGATCGATCCGCTGCTGCCCTTCTGACTCGAGCGTCGCAGCACCTACTCGATCACTGCGACTGACTCGAACGCCACTGCGACTGACTCGAACGGCAGTGCAACGCAAGAGGCCGGTGCCATGCGGCACCGGCCTCTTGCGTTCGTTCGCGGGGCTGCGAGGGTGGGGCGGCGTCAGGCACCCGGCTCGGCGTCGGCGACGGCCTGTGCCGAGGCATCCACGGGGCGCTTCATGCGCAGGATGAACACGGTCATTGCGGCCGCGGTGAGTGCGGCGAGCACCATGTGCACGCCGACGGCGAATGCCGGCAGGCCGTTGCGCGCCTGGTACAGGCCCACGGCGACCTGGACGAACTGCATGAGCAGCAGCAGGATGCCCCAGTTTCGGGGGGGCAGCTTCGAGACGGCGGCGATCGCCACGAGGATGACGGTCAGCCCGAGCAGGACGTAGCCGGGCCAGGCGTGGATGTGCTCCCACAGGCTCGCGTCGAACCCGTTGCGCCCAGAGTCGGCGTCGCCGGAATGCGGGCCGGCTCCGGTGGTGAGCACACCGAACGTGATCGACACGGCCAGCGCCAGCGTGGTCAGATGGCCGAGCGCCACGTACCACCGGGGCACCGCGAGCACCCGGGCTCCGCCCGGCTGGTTCATCCGCGCCAGGAACGCCGCGGCGACGCAGACCAGCAGCAGCGAAGACACGTAGTGGAAGCCGACGATGAAGGGGTTCAGTCCCGTCCACACGGTGATGCCGCCGACGATCGCCTGGGCGATGACGCCGACGCCGACCAGCACGCCGAGGGTCCACAGATCGCGGCGCGCGCGTGCGACGCCCGAGCGCACGAGCAGGATGATCACCAGCAGCGCGATGATGCCCACCACGCCGGTCATCAGCCGGTTCCCGAACTCGATGAGGCTGTGATAGCTCAGCTCCTCGGTGGGGATGAGCGATTCCGGCGTGCAGGTCGGCCACGATGGGCACCCCAGGCCGGAGCCGGTCAGGCGCACGGCACCGCCGGTGGCGATGATGAGCGTCTGGGAGACGAAGGATGCCCACGCCCAACCGCGGAGGGAGCGCGGGATACGCGCCGGCGCCCCGGGCATCGCGGCTTTCGTCGGGCTGACGCTGGTCTCGGGCATTGCAAGTCCTCCTCGTCCGCGCGCTGCAACGCATGAGCCCTGGCCGCGCGGAAACCTGTAGAATCAAGGTGTTGAGTAGCGGGCGCTTGCGCGCCAGACGCTATCAACAGTGTAGGCGCGTTGAATGGCGCCTCTGAGTGGCCCACATCAGCACATACCCGCACACCCAACCGGTGCGCGGCATGGTTGCTGGGGCGGATGAAACCGTTGTGGCCAAAATGGAGAGGGTGAGTCATGTCCGATGTGCTGATCGACCGACCTGAGCTGGACAGCCTTGGCGTCTACGAGTTCGGGTGGTCCGATAGCGACGCCGCGGGCCAAAGCGCCAAGCGTGGCCTCAGCGAGCAGGTGGTTCGCAACATCTCGGCGCTCAAGAGTGAGCCCGAGTGGATGCTGCAGCGGCGATTGAAGGCGCTGCAACTGTTCGGCCGCAAGCCGATGCCGACCTGGGGTGCAGACCTCAGCGGGATCGACTTCGACAACATCAAGTACTTCGTCCGCTCGACCGAGAAGCAGGCGCAGTCGTGGGAGGACCTCCCCGAGGAGATCCGCAACACGTACGAGCGCCTCGGCATCCCCGA
>JAGQTK010000276.1 GCA_020439065.1 Microthrixaceae bacterium | reverse complement strand
GTCTGCGCGCATGTGCGTCCGCGCTGCGGATGCCGCAGGCACGCGCGCACGCTGCCGCGGCGTGTGTGCCCGGCGCGCCACCGCTCGCACGCGTGTGACACGCGGGGTGCGCCCAGGGCGCTCGGCTAAGATTGAAACTTGATTGGAAGGGGATCGGATGACGATTCTTTCGTCGATCGCGGGTCCGCGTGATCTCGACGGTCTCAGCATCGAGCAGCTGCGGCAGCTCGCCGACGAGGTCCGGGCGTTTCTGGTGGAGAACGTGGCGCGCACCGGCGGGCACCTGGGGCCGAATCTCGGCGTCGTCGAGCTGACGATCGCGATGCATCGGGTCTTCTCCTCGCCCGATGACCCTTTCATCTTCGATACCGGCCACCAGTCGTACGTGCACAAGCTGCTCACCGGTCGCCAAGATTTCTCGCAGCTGCGCTCGCGCGGGGGACTGGCCGGCTACCCGCAGCGGGCCGAGAGCCCCCACGATGTGGTCGAGTCCTCGCACGCATCCAGCTCGCTGAGCTGGGCAGACGGCATCTCGCGGGCGTTCACGCGCACGGGCCGGGCCGATCGCCACGTGGTCGCCGTGGTCGGCGATGGTGCGCTCACCGGCGGCATGACCTGGGAGGCGCTCAACAACATCTCGGACGACAACGAGCGCAACCTCGTGATCGTCGTCAACGACAACGGTCGCTCCTACGCGCCGACCATCGGTGGCATGGCACGCTACCTCAACCGGGCCCGCACCGCACCGAGCTATCGCGCGATGTACCGAAGCAGCGGCCGCGTGTTCGGCCGCTTCGGCGCGGCCGGCCGCGCCATGTACCGCGGGCTCCGCGGTGGCACGCACGGCTTTCTCTCGCGCCTCACGAACAACGCGGCGCTGTATTCCAATCTCGACATCAAATACCTTGGCCCCGTCGACGGGCACGACCTCACCGCGATGATCGAGACCCTCGAGCTCGCCAAGAGCTACGGTGCGCCGGTGATCGTGCACGCGATCACCGAGAAGGGCCGCGGCTACCAGCCCGCGCTCGACGACCTCGAAGACCAGTTCCACGCGGTGGGGAAGATCGATCCCGACACCGGTGTCGCGATGTCGAACAGCACCGCGCTCGCGTGGACGGATGTGTTCTCCGAAGAGCTCGTCCGCGTGGGGGAGCGCCACGACGACGTGATCGCCATCACCGCGGCGATGCTGCGGCCGACGGGCCTCGCCCGCTTCGCCGAGCGTTTTCCCGATCGGGTCTACGACGTCGGCATCGCTGAGCAGCACGCGGTCACCGCGGCAGCCGGCATGGCGTTCGGCGGCCTGCATCCGGTGGTTGCCATGTATGCCACCTTCATGAACCGCGCCTTCGATCAGGTGCTGATGGATGTCGGTCTGCACGGTGCCGGCGTCACCTTTGTGCTCGATCGCGCCGGAGTCACCGGGCCCGACGGGCCGAGCCACCACGGCATCTGGGATCTCGCCATGCTGCAGATCGTCCCGCACATCCGCATCGCCGCGCCGCGGGATGCCGCGCGCCTTGTCGAACTGCTCGACGAAGCGGTGTCGGTCTCCGACGCGCCGACCGTCGTGCGGTTCCCGAAGGGCGAGGTCGGCGCAGACATCCCCGCCATCGAGCGACTGGAGGACGGGGTCGAGGTGCTTGCGCGCGGCGCGGCACCTGATGTGCTGCTCGTTGCGATCGGACCGATGGCGAGCCTCGCGCTCCACGTCGCCGAGCGCCTGAGCGCGGCGGGCATCGGCGCGACCGTCATCGATCCCCGCTGGGCCGTACCCGTGCAGGGCGGGGTCGTGCAGCTGGCCGCCGCGCATCGCCTCGTCATCACGCTCGAGGACGGCGTTCGCGTCGGGGGAATCGGCACGAGCGTGCGGCAGGTGCTGCGCGATGCGGGGGTCGATACCGCCGTCGATGAGCTCGGCGTGCCCGACGAGTTCATCCCGCACGCGAGTCGCGAGCAGATCCTCGAGGACGCCGGCCTCACCGCCGAGAAGATCAGCGACGACATCATCGGGCAGGTTCGGGGCACGCGCATCCCGATCGCGCGCCCGACGGCGCTCTAACCAGGCCGTCGGCGTCGCTGGCGCGCCCCCGCGTCCGCTCCCGCGGCGCTCGTGCGACGCACGGTGCA
>JAGQTK010000275.1 GCA_020439065.1 Microthrixaceae bacterium | reverse complement strand
GTGGGAGGGCGGCATCGCCAAGCAGCGCTGGTCGGTCTCTGACACCGCCGAGTACGGCGACTACGTGTCGGGCCCCCGCGTGATCGACGCGCGCGTCAAGGAGAACATGAAGGCTGTGCTCGCGGACGTGCAGTCGGGTGCCTTCGCCGACCGCTTCATCAAGGACCAGGACGCGGGCGCACCCGAGTTCCTCGCCCTCCGCGAGAAGGGTGCCGCGCACCCGATCGAGGCAACCGGCAAGCAGCTGCGTTCGCTGTTCGCCTGGAAGCAGCAGGACACCGACTACGTCGACGGCTCGGCTGCACGCTAGCTCGTATCGCTCCACGCAATGGTGGCCCGCCTCGCCTGAGGGGGGCCACCATTCGCGTTTGCGCGGGCGTCGGCGACGAACGAGCGCGTGCACGTGGCCCCGCTGGGGCGCGACTACGCTGGACGCATGACGTCCGGACGCGAAGAAGAAGCCCTCAGCTGGGGCGACGACGACCCGACGCTCGATGCGGGCCCCGGCCGCCCCGGATTCGATGCGTCACCGGGAGCTGCACTGCCGCCCGGCGCGGATTCGCCGCGCGAGCTCGAACAGCCCGGGGTGCAACCGCCCGCGGCGCAGGCACCTGCAGCGCAGGGCCCCGCGGCGCCCGTGCTGCCGGCTGGATGGAGCGCGGTGGGTGCAGGCGCGCAGAGCGTGCAGTCCGAGACGGATGCCGATACCCCGGATGCGCAGGGCATGGATACTGACCACCCGGATGCCGACACCCCGGATGCCGACGACCCGAACACGTCAAGCGACGACGCGGCACCCGCCATGGGGAACGCGGCGCTGATCTCGCTCGGTGTGTTCGGCGGCGTGTTCGTGCTCTACGCGATCGGCTGGTACCTGGGGGCGACGCGCCTCGCGGTGGTCCAGCTCGAGAGCGGCTCGGGCGATCTGCTCGGCGTGCCGATCCTCGCAAACGACCTGCTGTATCTGTTCTGGGTGATCATGGCTACGCTCGCGGCGCCGATCTGGTTCATCACGACTCTCGTCGTCACCCGCGGTCAGCGGTTCTGGAAGCGCTTTGTCGGCCTGCTGGGCGGCGTCGTGCTGCTCGTGCCGTGGCCGTTTCTGATGATTGGGGCGATGTGAGCATGAGCGGGTCACTGACTTCGCGGGCGCAGGCGCAGGCGGTACCGCGGTGGTACGCGATCGCGATCGGCGCGCTGTTCGGGCTGTTCTACGCCAACGCGGTGTGGCAGGCGATCGACGGGCTCGTCGGAGCCGCGAGCGGACCGCTCGGACTGAATGCGATGGGGTGGATCGTCTGGCTGATGGCCGCGCTCGTGCCGTGGGTCGCGTTTGCGATCGCAGCCGCCGTCGGTCGCACGCGCGGGATGCTCACGTATCCGCTCGCGTTGCTGGCCGGTCTGGGCCTCGTGGCCGTGTTCTGGCTGAACGTCCTCGCGTACGCGACCCTCAACGCTCCGGCGCTCGTCGGCTGAGCTCCGGCGCGGTAGCGGCCACGAACTCGGGTGTTCGGCCGGGATTTCGGGGCACTCGGTGCGCGATTGCGCGCCGAAACGCCCTCGCGCACGGTAATACTCGCGCAAGCGTGCCGGGAGGGGGCGCGCGAGCCGATAGAGTATTCCTGGTTGTGCCCCGATGGCGTGCGGCGCAGCATTTTCCCCCGTTTGCAGGTCGCTTTGTGCGTCCACGCCTCTAAGGACTGCGTTTCGTGTCGAAGCCCATCGTGCTCATCGCCGAAGAACTCTCACCTGCCACCGTCGAGGCCCTCGGCCCCGACTTCGACGTGCGCAACGTCGATGGCACCGATCGCCCGGCGCTGCTCGCGGCACTTGCCGACGCGCAAGCCGTGCTCGTGCGCTCGGCAACTCAGGTCGACGTCGAGGCCATCGCCGCGGCGCCCAAGCTCAAGGTGATCGCCCGTGCGGGCGTGGGCCTCGACAACGTCGACATCCCGGCGGCGACCACCGCCGGCGTCATGGTGGTCAACGCCCCCACGTCCAACATCATCTCGGCCGCCGAGCTGACCGTCGGGCACATCCTGAGCCTCGCGCGTCGCATCCCCGCGGCCCACGCCTCGCTCGCCGGCGGCGCATGGAAGCGCAGCGCGTACACCGGCACCGAGCTCTACGAGAAGACCCTCGGCA
>JAGQTK010000274.1 GCA_020439065.1 Microthrixaceae bacterium | reverse complement strand
AGTCGTCGCGAACGGGATCATGGACCGTCTCAACCAGTTCGTGGAGCACACCGAAGCCGCAGGCATGAATGGCGGGACTCGGCGCGGAAGCATGAGCAGCCCTGGCGGTCGCGATGGTGCCGGTGCCGGTACCGGTGCCGGCGATGCGGATCGTGCTCCTGCCGGTGTACGCGTTGCGTGGCACGAGGGTGATGGCGAGGGGCTCGGCTCGGAGCCTCTGCCGGATACGCGCACAAAGGATCAGCGCCGGGCCGACGCGTTCGGCGATCTTGGGCTCACCGGCGACCCTGCCGCGCACCTGGGCCCCGCCGGGATCGGGTCGATCCGTGCGCGCGTGCAACTGCAGGTGCCGGTGCTGTCGCTGCTCGGGCACGGCGGCGCCCCGGCGACGTTGACGGGCATGGCCCCGGTGGATGCCGACACCGCCCGCCTCCTCGCGGGCACGGCACCCGGGTGGGATCGGGTGCTGACGCACCCGATCACCGGCGCGGTGCTCGCCGTCGACCGATACACCCCGAGCGTCGAGCTCAAGCGCACCCTTCGGGTGCGTGACCAGCACTGCCGGTTCCCCGGGTGTCGGCAGCCGGCGCATCGCGCCGACCTCGATCACACGATCGATTTCGCGCTCGGCGGGCAGACCCGCGAAGACAACCTCGCGCACCTGTGCCGGAGGCACCACACGCTCAAGCATGCGACCGCCTGGTCGGTGGTGCAGCAGCCCGGCGGCATCCTGGAATGGACCAGCCCCGCGGGGCACAGGTACCCAGACATCCCGACCAGCTCGGTGATGTTCAGACCGGAAAGCGACTGGGACGAGCATCGTCTCCGCGCCGGTGCGGAGAGAAGTGCCGGAGTGGGCGGAGGTCGCGGGGTCGGTGCGGGCACCGGCAGCACCCGGCACCGCGACGACCCGCCCCCGTTCTGACGCCGGTCTCCACCCAGCGATCGGCGACCGAATCGACCTGGGACGGTCAAGTCAATCTGCGACGGTCGAGTCAGTCCACGACGGTCAAGTCAGCCGGCGACGAGCGGATATCTCAACCGCAGTCGCTCGCAGACCACAGGCATGTCGGGCTCGAACCCGCGGGGGTTCTCCGAATGCTCACGCCAGAACCGCTCGCGCACGGCACGCCACGCATCGAGGGTGCGATCGCCCTCCCCCTCGGCGAAGGCATGCGCCGCACCGACCTGGTCGAATGGCAGCACCTCGACGGCGACCGTCTCGAGCAGCGCCCGTGGATTGCCCCGCCCGTCCAAGATGATGTTCCACCAGCCCTGCTCGGGCACGGGCTCGCCCCTGTGCGTGAAGTCCCACAGCGGTGACGAAGTCGCGGTCTTCGTCCCAGCGAGCACGAGGGCCAGCAGCCCGTCCGCATGCGCCGCCGTCGCGCCGAACGCCCACGCTTCGGGGGTCGCCTCTGGCAGGCCGGGAATGACAGCGCGACATGCAGCCCAGAACGCGTCGTTCGCACTCGCTCGCTTCACGCAGGTGAGCCTATCCCGCTCCCCAACGAGCCAACGTAGGCTGACCGGATGAACGAAGTGCGACTCGCCGGGCGGCTCGTCTGCGCCACCGACGCCGAGCAGGCCATCGTGGCGCGACTGCTGCCGGAGCACATCGCCCTCACGCGCGCCGAGCCCGGATGCATCCGCTTCGAGGTGACGCAGATCGAGGATTCGCGGATCTGGCGGGTCGAGGAGCGCTTCGCCGGCGCTGCGTCATTCCACGCGCACCAGGCGCGAGTCGCCGCCAGCGAGTGGGGGCGCGCGACACACGGCATTGCCCGTGAATACGTGGTCGAGGGCCTCGCCGAGCCCGACAGCGCGGCGCTCGACGAATGACGCTCAGCAACAGCCGCCGCGCTCGCGCCGCGCGCCGCCGCACACGCCGGGTCGCCGCCGCCGACAACGACCTCACCGCCTCGCAATGGGCCGGCATCTGCGCGATGTGGGGCGGATGCGCGTACTGCGGCGCCGCCGAGGCATCCCTCACCAGCGCCCTGCAGAAGGACTGCGTGCAGCCGATCTCGCGCGGCGGCCGCTACACGCTCGGCAACGTCGTGCCCGCCTGCCGCTCGTGCAACGCCAGCAAATCGAACGACGAGGTCACCGGCTGGATGCGGCGCAAGAAGCTCGACGAGCCCGCCT
>JAGQTK010000273.1 GCA_020439065.1 Microthrixaceae bacterium | reverse complement strand
CGACCGGGTGCTCTTCACCGGCTTCGTCTACCCGGCCGACTACGGGTACTTCGAGAACTCGCTCGGCGAGGACGGCGACCCGCTCGACGTGCTCGTGCTGCTCGATTACCCCGTCTTCCCCGGCGTGGGCGTCAAGGTGCGTCCCGTCGGCGTGCTGCGCATGAGTGACGAGGCCGGCGGCGACGACAAGGTCATCGCCGTGCAGGCCAAGGACCCGCGCTGGGCCCACATCCAGGACGTCGACGACATCCCGCAGCACACGCGCGATGAGATCGGCCACTTCTTCGAGCACTACAAAGACCTCGAGCCCGGCAAGTGGGTCAAGGTCGACGCCTGGGCGAACGCCGCCGAGGCAGAGCGCCTGATCGTCGAGGCGATCGAGCGCGAGGCCGCCGCGAGCCACTGAGCTCGCGCCGCACGCGCTGCACACGGGTCGGTTCCTGCGGGAGCCGGCCCGTTTCGCGTCTCGGGGTGCGGCTGCGGGCGGGCTGGCGCGCGGGCAGGCTTGGCGCGCGGGCGCGTTCGCGCATTCGCGCGGTGGCGCGTGGATGCCTCGGCTAGACCGAGATCCCCCGTGCGCGCATGAAGGGCTGCGGGTCGACCGCACTGCCGTGCACGTAGACCTCGAAGTGCAAGTGGCAGCCGAACGAGTTGCCGGTCTCGCCCTCGGCGCCGACCGTCTCGCCGGCGCTGACGCGCTGGCCGGCACGCACGAAGATCCGGCTCATGTGCGCGTAGCTGGTCTGCACCCCGCCACCATGATCGATGCGGACGTAGTTGCCGAACCCGCTGTATGGCCACGCCATCGTGACCACGCCGGCCGAGGCCGCGTAGATCCCGGAACCGCACCCGGCGGCCATGTCGACGCCGCGATGGAACCCGCTCGCGCAATAGTTGGGGCCGCACTGCGAGTAGCGCTGGCCGTAGCCCGAGGTGTGCCGGCCGGAGGATGGACGAGCCCAGCCGCTCGGCGCGGGCGCACCGCCACCGCCGCCACCACCGCCGCCGCCGGCACCGGCGTTCGCCTTGTCTCGTTCGGCCTGTTCGCGGGCGAGGCGGTCGGCCTCCTCCTTGGCCTTGCGGGCCGCCTCGACGCCGTCCTGGTAGCCCTTGACGGTCGACGCGGTCGTGTCTTTGAGTGCAGCCAGCTGCGCCTGCAGCTCGCCCAGGTGCGAGGTCTGCTGATCGAGTGCCGCCTGCGCCGCCATCGCCGCATCCTGCGCCTTGAGCATGGCGTCCTCGGCAATCGCCTTGAGGCGGTCGCGCTCCTCGCGGGCGACGACGGCCTGATCACTGAGCGCCTGCGCGTTGTCGCGGGCGGCGATCGCCGCGGCGTACACCTTGCCGTTGCGCTGCACGAGCTTGTCCATGCTGCCGAGGCGGGCAAGCAGGTCATCGGCGCCGGCCGCGGAACCGGCGAAGAAGAGCTCCATCGCCGTGTCGTCGCCGCCGTTGCGGTAGAGCTGGGCGGCGACCTTGCCGGCCTTGTTGGCGGCATCCAGCGCGTCGGCTGCCTGCTGGTCGGCCTGCGCTTGCAAATCTTCGGCCTGCTGGGCGGCGTCGAAGAACGCCTCCTGCGCGACGAAGAATTCGCCGGCCAGGCGCTGCGCCTCGGCCTGCGTGCGGTTGACGTTGTCGGTGAGCTGGGCGATCAGGCCCTCGATGCGCGCGACCTCACCCGCCTTGGCGGCCTCGTTGTTCTTCGCGCGCTGCACGTCGTCCCACGACGGGTAGGAGGCGGCGAATGCGGCGGGGGCGACGCCCGCGACCACGCCGGTGCCGAGCGCGGCGAGCCCGACGATGCCCACACCGAGGGCGCCGCGGCGGCTCATCGGCGCCGTGAACTGCGCGCGCTCCGCTTCCGTGGGCGCGCAGCCGCAGTCTTCAGGCGACGTCTTTCGCGTCCAGAACACTGCAAACTCCCTCAATCGTGCCAACAACTCGAACCACACTAGCAACATCCGTCACATTGTCGAGAGGCATCGCGATCAGCCGTTTTTCCGCGGGCCGCGGCATCCATTGCACCTCGTTTTGTGTATTTGCGAACTCACACGTATGCTTGTCCCTCGGTAGACGTGAACCCCCAGGGGATCGCACGGCCCCATCGTTTAGCGGCCTAGGACGCCGCCCTTTCACGGCGGTAGCACGGGTTCGAATCCCGTTGGG
>JAGQTK010000272.1 GCA_020439065.1 Microthrixaceae bacterium | reverse complement strand
AGGATGTCGCGCGCCTCATCACCCAGCGCACCGGCGTGGATCCGGCGCTCGCCGAGCAGTCGGCGCGGCACGCGCAGCGCCACATCGGCATGGCTCAGCGGCTCGCGACCGACGCCGATTCGCGCGCCCGCCGCGACGCCACCGTGCGCGCGGTGCTCGAGGTGCGCTCCGTCTCGGATGCCGTGGAGGCCGCCGGGCGGATCGTCGCGATCGCGACCGACGACGCGAAGGCGCTCACGGCCGACCGCGACGTCCGCGAGCGCGAGCAGATGCGCCACAGCATGGGCCTGGCCGAGGGCGCCGCCATCCCGCCCGCCTTCCGGGCTCAGTTGAACGCCCTCGAAGACGACCAGAAGCGCCGCGCCACCCGCAGCCTCCGTGACGGCATCGACCGGGTGCTCACCGATCTGCAATCGGTGTTCCGCGACATGCTCATGGTGCACTACGGGCGCACCGAGACCCTGATCAACGCCGAGCTGCACGCCGAGATCGCGGCGGTCGCCACCTCCTGGGGGCCGGAGCGCGCCCTGCTCGCCCTCGACGCGATCTCGGCGACCCGCCGCAGCCTCCAGCTCAACGCCGCGCCGCTGCTCGCGGTCGAGAGCCTGCTCGTCACCGTCGCCAGCGGAAGGACCCCATGACCCGCACGCACAAGCCCACCCGGCGCGCATTCGCCCTGGCCGCTATGGCCGTCGCATCCATCGTTCTGAGTGGATGCGCCACGCTGGCGCCCGCGCCGGCGCCCGAACGGCTTCCGGATCTGACCGGGGTGAGCGAGGCGCTGCTGCCGTACTACCAGCAGGAGCTCGCATGGCGGGACTGCGAGGGCGGCTTCGACTGCGTCGAGGTGACCGCGCCGCTGGACTGGGCCGACCCGTCGGCGGGCGAGATCGAGCTGGCGGTGATTCGCCAGCGGGCGCGCGACGGCCAGTCGCTGGGCTCGCTGCTGACCAACCCGGGCGGGCCGGGCTCGAGCGGCTTCGACTTCGTCCGCGACTCGCTCGACTTCGCCGTGGGCGCGGATCTGCGGCGAGGCTATGACGTCATCGGCTTCGATCCACGCGGCGTCGGCCGATCGACGGCGGTCACGTGCTTCGATGCGGCGGGCATGGATGCCTATCTCTTCGGCATTCCGGACGGCGAGCGAAACTCGCCCGCCTGGATCGACGAGGTCGTCGCCGACAGCAAGAAGTTCGCCACGGCGTGCGACCGCAACAGCGACGGCATCCTCGGCTACATCGACACGGTGAGCGCCGCGCGCGACCTCGACCTGCTGCGGGGCGTGCTCGGCGACACGAAGCTGAACTACCTCGGCTTCTCGTACGGCACCTTCCTCGGCGCCACCTACGCGGAGCTGTTCCCCGAGCGGGTTGGTCGTCTGGTGCTCGACGGCGCGATCGACCCCTCCACCTCGTCGATCGATGTGGGCACGACCCAGGCGATCGGCTTCGAATCCGCCCTGCGGGCGTTCATGACGGATTGCCTCACGCAGAAGTCGTGTCCGTTCCGCGGCACGGTCGATCAGGGCATGGCCGACCTCGGCGCGCTCCTCGCGGCGGCCGAGCGCAGCCCGCTGCCCACGCCGGACGGGCGCGAGGTCGGCTCCGACACGATGCTCACCGGCATCATCGCCGCGCTGTACGCGCAGGAGAGCTGGAGCTTCCTGCGCGAGGCGCTCGCTTCGGCGCTCGCGGGTGAGGGCGCGCAGATGATCTTCCTCGCCGACTTCTACTACAACCGCGAGGGCGGGCGCTATCTCGACAACTCGACCGAGGCCTTCACCGCGTACAACTGCATGGACTACCCGGTCGAGACCGATCAGGCCGTGATCGACGCCGCGGCCGCGCGCGTGCTGGCGGGTGCGCCGACCATCGCGCCGTACTGGTCGTCGGACGCGCCGGACCTGTGCGAGTTCTGGCCCGTGCCCGCGGTGGGCACGCGCGGCCCGATCCACGCCGCCGGCGCCGCGCCGATCCTCGTGGTCGGCACGACGAACGATCCGGCGACCCCCTACGAGTGGTCGGTCGCGCTCTCGGAGCAGCTCGACTCGGGCGTGCTGATCACGCGGGTGGGCGAGGGTGAAAGATGGTACCTTATGCACAATGGTTCCGTAGCTGACGCCGTCTAGGCGTACTTCGTAAACGACTCGGCTCCTATTGCTTAGCTG
>JAGQTK010000271.1 GCA_020439065.1 Microthrixaceae bacterium | reverse complement strand
GGTGACGCGCCGCTTCTCGCGCACGTAGACCTCGCGGCGCACGCGCGCCACCGTGTCGCCCTCGCGGTCGGTGATCTCGCACTCGAACCATTCGAGCACCTTCGCGCCGCCGCGGGCCCGGCGCCGCAGCTCCTCGGCCTTCGCGCGCGAGACGGAGAACTCGGCGGTGAGCACGCCGCGCCCGGGCTTGACGAACTCGATTTCACCCCGGGTGTCCCACACCACGTAGTCGCGGCCGAGCTGGTGCATCACGAGCATGAAGAAGTACGGATCGGTCATCGCCGACATCGAGCCGCCGAACGCCGTCTTCACGTAATTGCGGGTGAAGACGTTCACGTGCAGCTCGACCTTCGCGTGCGTCCAATCGTCGCTGATGCGGCGCACGCGGATCCCCGAGCAGAGGTTGGGGATCCACAGGCTCATGCCGATGGCGAGGCGTCGAGGTGTCATGCGCATGGTTCCCATCATGCTCACCCGCGGCCGATGCTTCCACCGTGCGCGCCCAGGCGCGGCGCAGCGCGGGAGGGCCTTGACCGCGGCGCGGGAGCGGGGTTGGGTGGGGGCATGGATGCCACCCGCGAGGCGTGGGCACGCGCCGATGCCTTTCTCACCGAGACCCTGATCGGCCCCGACGCCGGTCTCGACGCCGCGCTCGCCGCGCAGCGCGCGGCGGGCATGCCGCCCATCGAGGTGACGCCGCTCGCCGGCAAGCTGCTGCACCTGCTGGTGCGCATCAGCGGCGCGCGTCGGGTGCTGGAGATCGGCACCCTCGGCGGCTACTCGACGATCTGGATGGCGCGTGCGGTCGGCGAGGCCGGGCGAGTCGTGACCGTCGAGGCGCTTGCGGCGCATGCCGCCGTGGCGCGGGCGAGCGTCGATGCCGCGGGGGTGGGGGAGCGGGTCGACATCCGCGTCGGCCGAGGTGCCGAGGTGCTGCCGACCCTCGTGCCGGGCTTCGATCTCGTGTTCATCGACGCCGACAAGGAGTCGGGCACCCTGTACCTGGACTGGGCGGCCAGGCTCGGGCATCCCGGCACCGTCGTCATCGTCGACAACATCGGCCGGGCCGGCGAGATCGTGCGTGCCGACTCCGACGACCCTATGGTCGCCGGCACGCGCGACGCGCTGCGCATGCTGGGCGAGCATCCCCGTTTCGACGCGACGGCGCTGCAGACCGTCGGGGCGAAGGGCTGGGACGGCCTCGCCGTGGCCGTGGTGATCTGACCCTGCCCGTGACGCGGATCGCCGCACACGCCCGCATGCGGTCGGAAGGCGGCCGCGGCGCCCCTTTAGAATGGGCGCAGGACCGACGGCGTTCCCACGCACAATTTCACCCCTTTGAAACAAGGAGCACTTCCGTGGCACTGATTGAGGCTGTAGGCGCACGCGAGATTCTCGACTCCCGGGGCAACCCGACGGTCGAGGTGGAGGTCCTCCTGGACGACGGCATCGTGCAGCGCGCCGCCGTCCCCTCCGGCGCGTCGACCGGCGCGTTCGAGGCATACGAACTGCGCGACGGCGACAAGAGCCGCTACGGGGGCAAGGGCGTCCTCAAGGCGGTCGACGCTGTGCTGGACGAGCTCGGCCCGGCCATCGAGGGCCTCGAGGCCAGCGAGCAGCGGGTCATCGACCAGGCCCTGATCGAGGCCGACGGCACCGACAACAAGGCGCGTACCGGCGCGAACTCGATCCTCGGCGTGAGCCTCGCGGTGGCCAAGGCCGCAGCCGACTCGGCCGATCTGCCGCTGTACCGCTACCTCGGCGGCCCCAACGCGCACGTGCTGCCCGTGCCGCTGTTCAACGTCATCAACGGCGGCGAGCACGCCGACAACGGCATCGACATGCAGGAGTTCTTCCTCGCGCCGATCGGCGCCGAGACCTACTCCGAGTCGCTGCGCTGGGGCGTCGAGACCTACCACGTGCTGCGCAGCGAGCTGCAGGCCGCCGGCTACGCCACGGGCCTCGGCGACGAGGGCGGCTTCGCCCCGGATCTGCCCAGCAACCGCGAGGGCCTCGACTTTCTCATCAAGGCGATCGAGAAGGCCGGCTTCCGCCCCGGTGTCGACATCGCCCTCGGGCTGGATGTCGCGGCCACCGAGTTCTATGCCGACGGCGTCTACCGCCTCGACGGCAAGGACTGGAGCGGCCCCGAGCTGATCGAGTACTACGCGGGCCTCGTC
>JAGQTK010000270.1 GCA_020439065.1 Microthrixaceae bacterium | reverse complement strand
CCATGCGCTCGAGCGCGAAGACGGTGTCCTCGGTGGCGATGTTGCCGGTCGCCGCCGGAATGAAAGGACAGCCGCCGAGGCCGCCGACCGCGGCGTCGAACACGGTCACGCCCGCCTGCAGGCCGGCGAGCATGTTGGCGAGGCCGAGGCCGCGCGTGTCGTGCAGATGCAGCGACAGGGTGACGGCGTCGCCGAGGTCCTCGCGCAGCAGCGTGCAGAGCCGGTTGACGAGCTGCGGATCGGCGAGGCCAGCCGTATCGGCGATGTTGATTTCACGGACGCCGGCTTCCCGATAGAGCCGGGCGATGCGCAGAACCTGCTGCGGATCGATCGCGCCCTCGTAGCCGCAGCCGAGCGCCGACTGCACGCCGGCGCGCACCGCCACGCCCGCCGCCAGCGCCCGCCCGATCGTCGGCAGGATGTCGGCCAGCGCCTCGGCGACCGATTTGTTGGCGTTCTTGCGGCTGTGCGTCTCGCTGGCCGAGACGGAGATCGACAGATGCTTCGCCCCGACCGCCAGCGCCCGGTCGAGGCCGGTCCGGTTCAGCACGAGGCCGGACCAGGTGACGCCCTCCCGGCGGGGCAGGGCGGCGAAGAGTTCGTCGGTATTGGCCATCTGCGGCGCCCATTTCGGCGACACGAAAGACCCGACCTGGATGCGGCGCACGCCGGCGTCGGCGATCGCATTGGCGATTTCGAGCTTCTCGGCGACGGAAAACAGGCGCTTTTCGTTCTGCAGGCCATCCCGCAGCGCCTCGTCCTCGATCAACACCGATGTCGGCAGTTGCAGCATCGTGGCCTCGTTCCGTCCCTGAAACGACGGCTACCGGAGCCCGCACATAACCTCAACTATCCAGACTTGGCGTCGTTGCAACATGATGTTAATTTTCCGGCAGGAGGCGCGACGATGCTGACTTTGCGGCAGATCGAGATCATCAGGGCGATCATGATCACCGGGACGGTGAACGGCGCCGCCCAGCTTCTCAACGTGTCGGCGCCGGGCGTCAGCCGGGCGATGAAGCACGCCGAGAGCCTCGTCGGTCTGCGTCTGTTCACGCGCCAGCACGGGCGTTACGCGCCGACCCATGCGGCGCGCGACATCTTCCGCCAGATGCAGGACGTCTTTCGCAAGATCGAGGACCTGCAACTCGCCATCAGCATGGTCAGGCGTGGGGGGTCCGGCAGTTTTTCCTTCGCCGCGGTGCCGTCGATCGCGCAATTCGTCCTGCCCGGCGCGATCGAACGTCTGCGTCGCAAATATCCCGATCTGAGGATGGTCATGGATGTGATCAAGATCGAGGAGGCGACGGATTTCCTGCTGCTCAAGAGGGGCGAGATGGTCGCGTTGAGCTACAAGCTCGATCATCCCGCGCTGCATTTCGCGCCGCTCGCTCCCTGTTCACTGGTCGCCGTCGCGCCGGAGGGGCACGAACTCGCCGGGCGCAAGAGCGTCTCGGTGCAGATGCTCACCGAGCATGCTCTGATCGGCTTCGATCCGAATGAACCCTACGGGCGCAACATCGCGCAGCCCTTTCTCGACGCCGGCATCCCGTTCGAGCTGTCGATCCAGGTGCGATACGCCCATTCCGTGCTCAGCCTGGTGCAGCGCAAGCTGGGCGTCGCCGTCATCGACGCCTTCTCCGTCGCTGGCGGCATGCCGGCCGGCGTCGTGAAACTGCCGCTCGACCCGCCCTCCCGTTTCATGACCTATGTGGCGACCAACATCGACGCGCCGCCGTCGAATTACGCCGAGAGTCTGATCGAGTTCCTGCGCAGCGAGGCCAAGGCGGCCGCCGGCATGAAGGACTGATCGTCAATCCGTCTCGAGACTGGAGATGAACGCCTGCGTCGCCTCGTGATCGCGCGTCTGCGCCGCCATGCGCACCGGCGCGTTGACCGCGCCGAATCCCTGATAACCCTCGCGCTGCACGAGTTCGAGAAACAGGCCGTTCACCTCGACCGTATAGAGCTGCAGATAGCGCCCGTTGGCGTCCTCGTCGTAGAGCAGGTTGCAGCGGCGCAGCCGATCGATCATCGCCGCGTCGAGATCGAAGCGCAGCGCGAGGATCTCGTAGTAGCTCGGCGGCGCCTGCAGGATGACATCCTGATCGATGTGTTCGGCGATCGCGAAGATGTCGGCGCAGCGCAGCGCGAAATGCTGATAGCCCGCGCCCATCGCCGCG
>JAGQTK010000026.1 GCA_020439065.1 Microthrixaceae bacterium | reverse complement strand
CTTCTTGTCGTCGACGCCGAAGCTCCAGTCGGTGCCCATGTGGCGCTTGACCGACGCGATGGTGCGGTCGACGTTGGTGACGGCCTGGCGCTTTGCGGTCTCGCCGACCAGCACCTCGCCGTCCTTCGTGAACGCGACGACCGAGGGGGTGGTGCGGAAGCCCTCTGCGTTGGCGATGACCTTGGGCTCGCCGCCCTCGAGGACGCTGACGACGGAGTTCGTGGTTCCGAGGTCGATTCCCACTGCACGTGACATATGTGTCTCTCTCTTTCTTTTCGCGCGGTGTGCCGCGCGGTGCTTGGAGTGTTCTGAAAAAATCCGTGGTGCCGAAAATTCTTGGGGTTGGAGTTGAGTCCAACTGGCTCAATGCTACAGATTGCGTCGACTCGTGTCAACATGAAGTTGATACGGGCTCACTCAAGTTTGAGAATGGCTCTCAGCATCCCGCCTGCAGCGCACGCCCGCCCCCAGCGCGGCGACACCCGCCGTTCACGAAACCGCCGTAGCGTGGCCCTCATGTCATCGCCTGCGCACCCCACCCCGGGCCGGCCCGGCCGGCCAGCAACACCGCCGCCGACGGCGAACACCGGCGCACTCGGCGCCATGGGCGCGATGTTCCAAGACACCGATGCGGTGGGCGCCGTGCCCCGCAGACAGGTGTATTCGTGGGCGCTGTGGGACTGGGCGACCCAGCCGTTCAACTCGGTGCTGCTCACCTTCGTGTTCGCCTCGCTCTACCTCGTCTCCGACGCATTCCTGCCCGCAGACGTCGCCGCCCTCGCCGACGACGACCCGGCAAAGCAGGCGGCGATGGCCGCACTCTCGAGCGGATACGGGCTCGCGACCTTCATCGCCGGCATCCTGATTCTCGTGCTCGCGCCGGTGCTGGGGCAGCAGGCCGACCGCCGCGGCAGCAAGAAGCGCGCGCTGGCGCTGTTCACCGCACTGCTCGCGCTGGCGCAGTTCGCGCTGTTTTTCGTGCACGCCGACCCCGCGTACTTCTGGTTCGGCGCGATCGTGCTCTCGCTCGGCGCCGTGGTCGCCGAGATCGCGGGCGTGAACTACAACGCGATGCTCGTGCAGATCTCGACCCCGCGCACGGTGGGTCGCGTGAGCGGGCTGGGCTGGGGCCTTGGATACATCGGCGGCATCGTCGCCCTCACCATCGTGGTGCTGCTGACCTTCGCCGATTGGTTCGGCATGGACACCTCCGACGGGATGGCCTATCGGCTGATCGCCCTCGGCTGCGGCGTGTGGACGATCGTGTTCGCGCTGCCGCTGTTTTTCAACGTGCCCGAGGCGCCCGCACGCATGGGCGCGCAGCGCGTGGGCTTCTTCCGCAGCTACGTCGTACTCGTGCACGACATCGTGCGGCTGTACCGCACGCACCGGCCCACGTTCTGGTTTCTCGTCTCGAGCGCCGTGTACCGCGACGGCCTCGCCGGGGTCTTCGCGTTCGGCGGCATCCTGGCAGCCGTGGTGTTCGGCTTCACTGCCACCGAGGTGATGATCTTCGGCATCGCCGCGAACGTGGTCGCCGGCATCTCGACCATCGTCGCCGGCCGCGCCGACGACCGCTTCGGTGCGCGGGCCGTGATCGTCACCGCCCTGAGCGGCCTCGTGATCATCGCGCTGGCGCTGTTCTTCCTCCGCGATGCGGGCACGATCGTGTTCTGGATCGGCGGGCTGATCCTCTCGGCCTTCGTCGGCCCCGCGCAGGCGGCGAGCCGTTCGCTGCTCGCGCGCGTCACCCCCACCGGCATGCAGGGCGAGATCTTCGGCCTCTACGCCACCACCGGGCGGGTCGCGAGCTTCATGGCCCCCGGCCTGTGGGCGCTGTCGATTGCCGTGTTCGGCGCCACCGCCTGGGGCATCCTCGGCATCACGCTCGTGCTGGCCGTGGGCCTCGTGCTCCTGCTGCTCGTCAAGCTGCCGCCGCAGCGGCGCGCCTGAGCCCTTCGCCGCTGGCCACCCGCTGGGCGCACTGCTCGCCGCGACAGCCCGCAGCGGGCGCCGTGTGCCGGCGCGGGCGCCCGGCTACTCGCCGCGCGCGCCGGCGTCGGTGACGCCCACGTCGGAGCGGTGGAAGTTCTGAAACGAGCGGGATGCCGTCGGCCCGCGCTGCCCCTGATACCGGTTGCCGTACGGCCCCGAGCCATAGGCGTTCTCGGCCGGCGAGGTGAGCCGGAAGAAGCACAGCTGCCCGATCTTCATGCCCGGCCACAGCTTGATGGGCAGGGTCGCCACGTTCGAGAGCTCGAGGGTGACGTGCCCCGAGAAGCCCGGGTCGATGAAGCCGGCGGTCGAGTGCGTGAGCAGGCCGAGGCGTCCCAGCGAGGATTTGCCCTCCAGGCGCGCCGCGATGTCGTCCGGGAGCGTGACCTGCTCGAAGGTCGCACCCAGCACGAACTCGCCGGGGTGCAGGATGAACGGCTCGTCCGGGTCGGCCTCGATCAGCTGCGTGAGGTCGGGCTGATCCAGGGCCGGATCGATGAAGGGGTATTTGTGGTTGTCGAACAGCCGGAAGTACCGGTCGAGCCGCACGTCGACGCTCGAGGGCTGCACCATGTCGGGCGTGAACGGCTCGAGGCCGATGCAGCCGGCGTCGAGTTCGAGCTTGATATCGCGATCAGAGAGCAGCACGCGCCCAGCTTATCGATGGGCTGTTGCTAGGATGGCGTGTGTTGCTTCGGCAACGCGGGGCTGTAGTTCAATGGCAGAACTTCTGCTTCCCAAGCAGACAGCGCGGGTTCGATTCCCGTCAGCCCCTCCACAGGATCGGCACACGCCGACCGCCTCCTCACTCCGCGGGATCAGCGAGCACGGCCGCGAGCCTGCGACGCGCACGCGCATACGCCGCGAGGTCGATGACCACGTCGCCGTTCACCTCGTGCATCTCGCGGATCGCCTCGTCGCCGAGAGAGATCGACATCGCGACGATGATGCGGGCTTCGGTGGC
The DNA here is from genome assembly GCA_020439065.1 of Microthrixaceae bacterium. Lineage (GTDB taxonomy): Bacteria > Actinomycetota > Actinomycetes > Actinomycetales > Microbacteriaceae > Microbacterium. The sequence continues at coordinate 12,876 of JAGQTK010000026.1, read as the reverse complement.
GCTGTCCTCCTCGGGCAGCCGGGCGCGCTCGCGATGGGCATCCAGCCAGTCGGCGATCACGGTGATGAGGCGGGTGCGGCTCAGATCGCTCGACCATGAGACCGCGGTCGTCGTGCCGGGCTCCCGCGCGAACAGCGCGAGACGACGGCGGGTGACGGCGTCGTCGGTCTGGCCGCGCACCGACTCGGTCACGATCAGCGACGCAGCGATCACGAGATCGCTCGCGTGCTTGGTCAGCAGCCGCCCCGTCAGCTCCGGGTCGTACTCGAGCGGCTCGCCGAAGATCGCCACGTCGAGTGAGGGGAAGTAGTTGAAAAACGTGCTGCGCGAGACCATCGCGATCTCGCAGATCCGATCGACGGTGACGCTCGCGATGCCCGCTTCGTAGGCGAGGTCGACCGCCGCCTGCTCCATGCGGCGACGTGTGAGGAGCATCTTGCGCTGGCGCAGTCCGTCAGCCATGGAGTTCTCCCCTCGAGACGGATCGGGTGGGCCCACGATCCGTGACCGGGACCGAGGCGCGCGTGGCACGTCCGATCCCGGTCATCGAATCACCCTATGCCTTGGACCGACGCATCCGCGCGATGACGAACATCGCTCCGGCGCCGACGATCAGGGCGAGCGCGAGCAGCAGCATCCCGGTGGAGTCCGCACCCGTCGACGGCAGGATCCCGTTCGCGCCCGGTGAGGACGCGTTGTCACCACCGGGCTCTTGGTCGCCACCGCCGGGCGCGACGTCTTCGGTCACGGTGACGGTGACCGTGGTGGAGCTTTCCAGCATCGCTGCCGAGTCCGGCACGAAGCGCAGCGTCACCGCGTGCGTGCCGACGGGCAGCCCTGGCAACGCCAGCGTCCCGGCGCCGTCCACCAGCACGAGCGGGTCGCCGAGTGGGTCCGCGCCCAGGCGCACCTCGACGTGCCCGTCCACCGCATCGCCCGCTGCCGCGCGCCGGCTCTTGCTTCCATCGACGGTCGCCGTCAGATCCACGGATGCGGGGTTCGCCGGTGTGCCCGCGATGGTCGACGCGCGCGGGGTGAGGACGGTGGCGATTCCGCGCACTTCCAGCTCCGCGGCATCCGAAGTGGATGCTGCGAACCCGGGCGCCGGCACGAACTGGGCCGTCACGCGGTGCGTGCCGATCGGCAGGGTGTCGGCCTCGATCTCGAAGCGGGCTTCCCCGTCATCGGTCTCGGCGTCGCTGTCCATCCCGGCCGGGACGGTGTGCACGACGTCTCCGTCGAGGAGGAACTCGACCGCACCGCGCGGGTCGGTGGTCACGCCCGGTTGCGCGGTGGTGACCGTTGCCGTCAACGTGACCGGCTCGTCCGCGCGGATGCCGCTCGACGACACTGCCAGGGCGGTCGTGGTCGCGACCGACGTGATCGAGACGGGGTGCTCGGCAGAGGTCGACATCGCGAAGTTCCCGTCCACGTCGCCGAGGTACGCCACGGTGAGCCGCTCGGCACCCCAGGGCAGCACGACGTCGTCGAACAGCACGGTGCCGCCCGCGGCGAGGGGGGCGTACATCAGCGGGGAGCCGTCGGCCAGGAGCACGGCGCTCCCGCCCAGCCCCCCGGTGACCGACGTCACGGCCGCCTCGACGTCCACCGGCGTGAAGGCGCGCGCGGTCGTCGGAGCGCTCGAGATGCGGGTTGTCGTCGGCGCCTGCACGACGGAGAACGTCACCGGGTCGCTGACCGAGGGCAGCGCGTCCGGCGTCAGCGGATCCGCATCCGCGACGCCCGGGAACCGTGCGACCACCTCGTGGTCACCGGCAGGCGGCACCATGGTGACCGGAAACAACGTGCCGAATCGTCCGGCACCCGTGTAGATGAGCGGAATCGAGCCGACGCCGACACCGTCGACCTCGAACGAGACCAGCTGCCCGGAGAGGTCCACCGGCCCACCCAGCGCGACGCTCGCCCCGAGCACGAGCACGTCGCCGAAGGTCGACGGGGTCGTCAGCACGGTGAGGGTCGTGCTGGACGGGACGTCACCGGGCTCCGGCTGCTGTGGCGACGGCTCGCTCACGGTCACGGTCACCGCCCCCGAGGAGAAGGTGGATCGTTCCCGGAAGTCGCGCTGATCCGCATGCGGCCGGAACTCGGCGCGGAACTCGTGGGTGCCGGCGGGGAGGCCGGGAAGCGTGAAGATCCGGTCGCCGCTCGTCGTGCCGTAGGCCACGCGGGTGCTGCCCTGGTACAGATCCACCCACCCGTCCAGCGGCGTGTTCGGCGTGCGGGTGTCGGCGGTGCGCACCCGCACCGGGATCTGCGCACCGGTCTCAAGGTGCGCCGGGGCGCTCACCGTCGTCCTGCTGCGCATCGGGATCATGATGCGCACCGTGCCCGTCTCGGCGAGCGGGCCGAAGTAGTCGTGCATGTCTTCAGGGCGCCTGGCGTCCCGGTCGATACGGACGCCGGGCACGGCATCCGTGACCCAGCTGAGCCCTGCCCCGCCGCCCGAGCCGGCCGTGTAGCCGAGGAAGGTGCGCCCACCTCCGCCGCCGGTGCCGGACGCGGGCCAGCCCCCACCGCCGCCACCGCCGCCACCGCCGCTGGTGCTGGTGGACGCCGAACCACCGTTCGCGCCCGGCTTTTTGTAGCGCGAGAACGAGGGATCGTTCGTGGCGTTCTGCCCGATGCCGCCGGGGTGCTTGCCGGCACCGGCGGTGGCCGGGAACATTGTGATGGTCTTGCCGTCGTAGGACGATCCGGCGTTACTGGCACCCTCGCCGCCGCGCACGTGGCCGAAGGTGCCGCTCCCCGAGGACTCACCGTGGTAGCCGCCGGCCGCGGCGATGATGGCGGCGAGATCCCACAGCGAGAGTGACACCTTTGGCTTGCCGGTGTAGCCTCCCTCACCGCGCCCTCGGAAGCTACGCCTCCGCTCCGGCGCCCCGCCCGGTCGCCCCGCGCGCCCGCCCCGCCCACGCCCCCGCCGCCCCCGCCCCCGGCCACCGCGATGAGCTCGCCGTTGAGTTTGACGGCGGATGCGCCGCCACCGCCTCCTCCGCTGGCGCCCAGCAGGCTGCCCTTGCCGCCGTCGCCACCGGAGACGAACCCGGCGCCTCCGATGCGCTCGTCGCCCTTGCCGCGCGCGGGCTGTCCCGCAAACACGGTGAGGCGGTCACCGGTCTTCACGGGGATGGTGACGCCGAAGTCCGCTCCGCGGCCGCCGTTGGTGCGCTCGACGAACCCGCCCCTTCCGCCGCGCAGACCGAGCACGACCTCGGTGACCCCGGCCGGGACCACCCAGTCGGTGCCGCTCGGGCTGGTGAACTCGAAGATCTGCTGCGGCATGGGCGCGGCGTGCGCGGGGCTCGCCGCTCCCAGTCCGATGCCGCTGAGGGCGATCGCCGCCGCGGTGACGAGTGCCACGCGACGGCGCGATCGTGGCACAGGGGGCGGAGCGGGGGCGTCACGGCGCGGGCGCCCGACGGGAGCGCGGAAAGAATGGATCACAGTCCAAGATTAGACTGCAATGCAGACTTAGCCGGCCACTGCGGAAGCCCGCGACGCGCCCCTCGTGTTCGGACGATGCGTGAACGGCGCGAGCGCTACACCATCCCGAGCGTGCGGTGCCCGACCGCGATCGTCTCGCCGCTGATCGGGCGCGAGAGCGGCGAGATCAGGAACGCGATGAGATCGGCGATCTCGTCCGGGCTCGACTGGCCGCTCGAGGCGAAGTGCACCTCGTCGACGGGATCGTGCGTGATCACGCCGGGGCTGATCGCGTTGACCGTGACGCCGGTACCCGCGACCTGGTCGGCGAAGTGCTTCGAGGCGATGATCAGCGCCGCGTTGCGCAGCGAGCCGGTCATGTTCGCGGTGTAGGCGGCGTTCTGACCGCTCACGCCGACCACACGACCGTAACCGGCCGCGGTCATGTGCGGCAGCACCGCGTTCGTGATGCGGATGAACGTCATCGCCTTCGTGTCGATGCCGTCGAGCACGCGGCTGGGCTCCGAGTTCAGCTTCGGATCGGTGATCGTCGGCACCGTTGCCGCCGTCATCACCAGTCCGTCGATGCGCCCGTGCTCGGCCAGCACCCGCGCGACGCCGGCGTTGACCGACTCGTCGCTCGTGGCATCCATCACAATGCCCTCGTTGGCGCTGCGCGATGCGGGGATGGCGATTGCCCCCTCGGCGCGGAGGCGCTTGACGACGGCGCTGCCGACAAGCCCGTGCCCTCCGACGACGAGAATGACTCGTGCCTTGAGTTGAAGATCCATGTCGGAATGCTACTGGCGCTCGGGATTGGCGAAGATGCACTCGCCGCACAACCCTGCAAGAATGACAGGCATGCGTCGCTCCCGAGCCTCCCGCGCCCTGCGCGGGCTGATTGGAGCCTCGATTGCTACGTTCGTGGCCCTGCTCTCGCACGTCGCCGCCGGTGGCGCGATGCCCGGCTGGGTCGGCATCGCCCTGCCCTGGCTGCTCTCGGTCATGGTCTGCACGCTGCTCGCGGGGCGGGCGCTCTCGCTGATCCGCCTCTCGCTCGCGGTCGCCGCAAGCCAGGCGCTGTTCCACTGCCTCTTCGTCTTCGGGTTCATCACCGGCGCCGGCCCCGCTGCCGCGGCGCTGGGCGCGCACGCCCACCATCTGCCGCCCGGCCAGCTCACCCTGGCCCCGGCCTCGACGATCCCCCTCGACGCCATCGTCGGCGACACCGCGATGTGGGTCTCGCACGCCATCGCCGCCGCCGTGACCATCGCCGCGCTCTATCGCGGCGAGCGCGGCGTCCTCCGCCTCATGGCGCTCGCCCGCGACATCGTCGCCTGGGCCGCACGCACCTTCGGCGTCGGCCTCGGTGCCATCCCCGTGCCGCTGCGCCCCGTGCGCCTGCGCGCCACTCGTACCTCACGGCTCCCCGTCACGGGCCCGACCCTCTCGTCGCTCCAGCGGCGCGGCCCACCCGTTCTCGCGTGATCTGACCGCGGCATCCGCGCCCTCCCGGCGTGCGGCGCCGCTTCGCGCCCGGCGTGTTCCGGGCGATCGATTGCGCATTGGATGCCGCCACCCGGCGTCCGAAGAGAGGTTTCGCCATGTTTCGCCCTCGCATCATTGCGATGGGGGTGCTGGCGGCGGCGCTCGCGATGTTCGCGACGTCACCCGCGGCATCCGCTCATGACTCCCTGATCAGCAGCTCACCCGAGGAGCAGCAGCGCCTCGAGACCGCGCCCGCCGAGGTCTCGCTGCGGTTCACCGCCGAGGTGCTGCCCATCGGGGCCGCCGTCATCGTCTCGGACGCCGCGGATCGCGACTGGGTTTCGGGCGAGGTCGTCCTCGTCGGCGACACCGTCACGGCACCGCTCGCGGCGGGTATGCCCGACGCGGGATATGAGCTGCGCTGGCGTGTGGTCTCGTCGGACGGGCACCCGATCTCGGGGCTCATCCCGTTCACCGTCGGCGACGGCGAGCTGATCGTGCGTCCCGCGGACGGCAGCGGCGACACGAGCGCGAACGGCAACAGCGCCAACGGATCCGATTCGTCGGCGAACAGTGCCGACGACGATGCGCACGGTCAGCTCACCGATGCGGGCTCCGAGGAGCCCGGCGGCATTCCCCGAGTCGTCTGGCTCGGGGCGGGCGGGGCGGTCATCGCCCTCGCCATCGCCGCACTCATTGCATTCATCCGCCGGCGCGCCCGCGCCGGCGAGGCGGCAGGCTCCCCCGCGACGCCCGAAGCGGAGGCGGGCATCGACCCCGTCGCCGAGGCGGCCGCGGCCGGCACTGCCGCCGATTCCCAACATTCCCGCGACGACGCGTCGTCCGGGCAGCACTCGCTGTGAAAGGCATGTCCATGAACACACTCACCACCCTCCGCATCTCGGCCGTCATCGCCGCCGCCGCGCTCACCCTCACCGGCTGCGCAGCCGCGGCCGAGCCGGCCCCCACCCCGCCCGCGACCAGCGAGCACGACGGCCACGGCGCCTCAGGCGACACGCACGGCGGCCACAACACCGCGGCGAACGCGGATGCCGAGGCATCCACCGTCGTCACGATCTCGGATGCCTGGTTCAAGGCGGCAGAGAGCGGCATGTCGGGCGCCTTCGGCGTCTTCACCAACGCGGGCGATCAGCCCATCACGATCGTGTCGGCCTCCAGCCCGGTGGCGCACATGGTCGAGTTGCACGAGACGGCCGAGAACGCCGGCGGCGAGATGGAGATGCGCGAGGTCACCGGCGGCTTCACCATCCCGGCCGGCGGCACCTACGTGCTCGAGCCCGGCGCCGATCACCTCATGTTCATGGGGCTCACCGAGCCCCTGCTCGCCGGCGCGATCGTCGAGGTCACCGTGACCTTCGACGACGGCACGGTGCTCACGTTCGAGGCCCCCGTGAAGGACTACGCGGGCGCGAACGAGAACTACGAGTCGGAGAAGTAATGAACGACCCCGGAACGCGCAAGGCATCTGCGGGCCGGGCCGGAGCGACGCGGCGACAGTTCCTCCTCGGAGGGGCTGTCGCCGGCGTCGGCGCGGCCGCGGCCATCGGGCTCGACGCCATGCTGGGTCGCTCGGATGAGCCGGCCGCGGGAGGCGGCGCGGGAGGCGGCGCCGACGGCGCCGCGGGTACGACCGCGAGCAGCGCAGGCCCGGTCGCCGCCCTCCACGGCGGCAACACCGTGCCGTTCTACGGCGTGCACCAGGCCGGCATCGCGACCGTGCCGCAGGCGCACGCCACCTTCGTCGCGCTCGATCTGCGCGAGGGCGTCGACCGCGCGGCGCTCACTCGCATGATGCGCCTGCTCAGCGACGACGCCGCCCGGCTCACCCAGGGAGTGCCGGCCCTAGCCGACTCCGAGCCCGAGCTCGCGCTCGCACCGGCCCGGCTCACGGTGACGTTCGGCTTCGGTCCCGGCTTCGTCGCACGCGCGGGCGGCCCCGCGCCGTCGTGGCTCGCGCCCCTGCCGCCGTTCACGATCGACCGCCTGCAGCCCGAGTTCAGCGACGGTGATCTGCTGCTGCAGATCGCGGCCGACGATCCGCTCACCGTCTCGCACACCGCCCGGATGCTCCTCAAAGACACCCGCACCTTCACCACCGTGCGATGGGTGCAGCGCGGGTTCCGCCGCGCCGTCGGCAGCGAGCCGGCCGGCACCACCATGCGCAACCTCTTCGGGCAGGTGGACGGCACGGTCAACGTGCAGCCCGGCACCCCCGAGTTCGACTCGGTCGTCTGGGAGAGCGCATCCGGCGCCGCCGGGGCGTGGATGGCCGGGGGCACGAGCGCGGTGGTGCGGCGCATCCACATGAATCTCGACACCTGGGACCACCTCGACCGACCCGGTCGCGAGCAGTCGGTGGGTCGCACGCTGGCCACTGGCGCGCCGCTGACCGGTGTGCACGAACACGACGAACCCGACTTCGAGGCCAAAACGGCGATCGGATTCCCGGTGATTCCCGAGTTCTCGCACATCCGTCGTGCCCGCAGCGACAACCCCGCCGAGCAGATCTTCCGGCGTTCGTACAACTACGACGATGCGCCCGTGGGTGCCGAGATCGCCGACGCGGGGCTCGTGTTCGTGTCGTTCCAGGCCGACGTCGACACGCAGTTCACCCCCATGCAACGCCGACTCGACGAGCTCGACCTGCTCAACACGTGGACGACGCCCGTCGGCTCCGCGGTCTTCGCGATCCCGCCCGGGTGCGCTAAGGGCGGCTTCGTCGGCGACACGCTGCTCGCGTAACCCCGGCAGGCCATGCCGCTGTCGGCATATGCTCGGCTGCTCGCTAGCCGGCGGGCGCTTCCTCCGGTGCCGGCTGGCAGACCGCGAGCTGGGTGATCTCTTCGCCGTACTGCTCGGCGGTCCACGGCAGGCCGAACTCGGGGGCGGTCTGCTCGGCGGCCGGTGCGGCCTTCGACGCGATCGCGGCGAGCTGCCACGCAAGATCGCGCACGAGCGCCGGGTTCGCGGTCGAGTTGTTGAGCACGGCGACCACCACCAGGCCGGTCGCCGGGTCGGCGAAGGCCGCCGTGAGGTAGCCCGGCATCGCGCCATACTGGCCGATCAGCGAGCCGGCCTGCAGCACCCCGCCCGTGGCGGTGAACCAAGCGGGCACGCCCTCGGCAACCGGGAGCGGATTCGCGTAGCGCGACGCGGCGAGCTTCGCCGCATCCGACTCCTCGTTGCCGCCGGCCCGGTGTGCGAGCAGGGAGTCGGCAGCGAGCGCCCGCATGTACCGGCCGAGGTCGGTGACGGTCGTGACCACACCGGAGTTGGTGAATCCCATCGATGCGGAGCGCACCGTCATCTCTTGCGTGGCGGCGCAGTCGAAGCCGCCATCGGGCCCGCGCGCGGCCTGGAACCCGGGCAGCGCCACGGGGCCGGGTGCCGCGGGAGCGGGGCCGGGAAGCTCCGTGCGACCCAGCGCGAGGGGACCGAAGACATACTCGTCGAGCAACTGTGCCGCGGGCGTCCGTGTCGCGTTCTCAAGCGCGAGCCCGAGCAGCACATAGCCCGCCTCGGCCTCCTTGTACGCCTCGCCGGGCGTCGACCGCTGCGCCTCGCCGAGCCCGAAGCTGACGAGCTCGCGCGGGTTCCAGTGCCGCGCCGGGTTGCCCTCCCACGTGGGCGTGAGCACGTTCGAGTACGAGCCGATGCCGGAGGTGCCGTTGCACAGCTGTACGAGCGTGACGTCGGTGAGCGTCGGGACGCCCACCGCGTAGTCGGTCACGGGGTCATCGAGCGAGACGCGCCCGTCGGCGGCAAGGCTGTAGAGCACATCGCAGATCATGGGGCGGGTCACGTTGCCCGCGCGGAACGCCATCTCGGGCGTCACCGCGCTCTCGCCACCCGCGGTCGTGGTGCCGAGCCCCGCCACCCATGAACCACTCCACGGCGCCCAGACGCCGACGAGCGCGCCGGGTGAAGCGCTCATCGCCATGGCATGGGAGACCGCCTCCTCGAGCGCGATCTGCGTCTCGGGCGCGAAGGGGGCCTCGGACTGCTCGGGGACCTCAAGCGAGATGGCCTGGCCTCCCGCGCACGCGCTGAGCGTGAGCAGCAGCGCCCCGATCGCCGCGGTGAGTCCGACGACTCGACGATGCGTCGGCCCTGTCCGCATGTGGATCCCCCCGGTTGCTGTTCAAGCGATTGTAGCCCGGGGCACGCCCATCGCCGGGCGCGCTCGCCTCCGGGCGATGCGGGATGCCGCTGGCCTAACATGGTGCTCGTGCCTCACATCTTCGAAGACAACGTCCGTGCCGCCGTGCTGCACCACATGAACGACGACCACCAGGACGACAACCTGCTCATCACCCGGGCCTTCGGCGGCGCCGACGGCGGCAAGGCCGACGTCACCGCAGCCGCGATGGTCGACTTCGACGGCGCCGGCGGTGACTGGTCGATCACGCTGGCCGACGGCACCGTGCGCGCCGCGCGCATCCCGTGGCCGGGCGGCGCCATCAGCGAGCGCATCGAGGTGCGCCAGCAGATCGTGCGGCTGTATGACGACGCCTGCGCCGCGCTCGGCGTCGAGCCGCGCCCGCACGAATAGCGTGACGCGGGCACGGATCGTGACGCCCGCACCGCGCATTCAGGCAGTTCAAAGCCGATTGCTAAGGCGAACCTAAGGAACACCGCACCGAGTTCGCTACACTCGGAGTATGCCCTCGGTCATCCCTTTCTCCACTGCCGTTCGCGAGCGTAGCTCGGCTGCCCACTCGAGCAGTGAGCACGCCGGTTTCATGAGCGATCTCCTGAAGGGTGATGGCACGCTCGACGACTACATCGCCCTGGTCGCCCAGCACTACTTCATCTATGTCGCCCTCGAGGGCGCCGCAGACGCGATGCGCCAGGATCCGCTTGCCGCGAAGTTCATCACCGACGCGCTCACGCGCCTGCCCGCCGTCGAAGCCGACCTTCGCGCGCTGCTCGGCGAGGGCTGGCGCGAGCAGATCAGCCCGCTCCCCGCGACGCAGCGCTACGTCGACCGCATCAACGAGGTCGGCCCGACGTGGGCTGGCGGCTTCATCGCCCACCACTACACCCGCTACCTCGGCGACCTCTCCGGTGGCATCTTCATCGGCAAGGTGATGGCGCGTCGCTTCGGTCTCGAAAATGGCGGCGTGACCTTCTACACCTTCGACGAGATCGCCGACCCCACCGTGTTCAAGGACGCGTACCGCGCCGAGCTCGACCTCGTCTCGTGGGACGAGGCAGAGCGCGAGCGCGTCATCCAGGAGGTCCTCGCGGCCTACCAGTTCAACACCGACGTGTTCGAGGAGCTCGCGGCCGCGAAGAACGGCGCGCTAGTCTAGCCACCCCGAATCGGTCATTGAAACGCCGCTCACGCATCACGCGCAGCGGCGTTTCTACTGCGCAGCGGCGTTTTTACTGCGCAGCGGCAGTTCCGCACGACCGCGCGCTCAGCGCCGCGCCATGAACCGCTGCACGTCGGGGTCGACCTTGATGTCGCTCGGCCGCAGCGGCCGCGAGAGGTACAGGCCCTCGAGCGATGTCAGCCGGCTGAGCGCCACATACGTCTGCCCGGGGCTGAACGCCCCAGAGCCGAGGTCGACGATCGCGCGATCGTACGTCTTGCCCTGCGATTTGTGGATCGTGACCGCCCAGGCGAGGCGCAGCGGAAACTGCGTGAACTCGGCAACCACCTCGCGCGAGAGCTTTTTGGATGCCGCGTGGTAGCTGTAGCGGTATTTCTCCCACGCGACCGGGTCGACCTCGTGCTCGGTGCCGTCGATGTCGACGTGCACGGTCCCGCCGATCCGCGTCACCGTGCCGATCGTGCCGTTCACCCAGCGCTGCCCGTCGGGGCCGCCGCCGACGTCGTTGCGCAGGAACATCACCTGCGCGCCCTCCTTCAGGCTGAGCTCCGCGTCGGCGGGATAGTTCGACTCGCGGCCGAAGTCCCCGTTCACCTCGGCCCGTGCCATCTGGGCGCGGCCGGGAAGGGCCTCGAGGTGGCGCCGGTTGATGTTTGCGACGATGTCGTTGCGCGACGCGAGGGTGATGATCGACTCGCCCGGCTCGAGGCCACTGCCGGGGGCCGGGGGCGTGCGTGCGCCCATGCCGTTCAGGATGCCGGCGATCTCGGCCGTGACCTGCCCGTGGCGCACGGCGTTCAGCATCGCCTTGAAGCCGTCGTCAGCCTGGCGGTGGATGTCGACGAGCTCGACGATGCGCAGGGGTGCGGCATCCACCGCCCCAAGGTCGAGGGTGCCCTCGCCGCCGGAGGTACCCGCCCAGACCTTCGCGTCGAAGAACCAGAACGAGCGGTAGTGATCGCGCACGTAGGCGAGCTCGTCGCCGCGCGGCGGCACGGGCGCGAGCTGGTACGGGTCGCCGAACATGACCAGCTGCACCCCGCCGAACGGCTCGCGTCGGCGGGCGCGGGCCTGCCGCAGCGAGCGGTCGATGGCGTCCATCAGGTCGGCGTTCACCATCGAGATCTCGTCGATCACGAGCGTGTCGATCGCGTTCAGGATCTTGCGCGTCGCGTCGTTCTGTTCGATGTCCTGGTCGGCGATCAGGCCGATCGGCAGGCGGAAGAGGGAGTGGATCGTCTGCCCGTCGACGTTCAGGGCTGCGACGCCGGTGGGCGCGCACACGGCGATCTGCTTGCGGGTGTTCCACGCGAGGTGGTTCAGCACGGTCGATTTGCCGGTGCCGGCGCGACCGGTCACGAAGATGTGCTCGCTCGTGTCTTCGATGAGGCGGAACAGGGCCTCCTGCTCGGCGGAGAGCTGAAAGGCGGTCACGACGGCATCACATCGGCAATTCTACCGGGGCGGTTTCGTAGACTGGCCAGGTGGAGCCTGCCGAGCACGACGAGACGCCGCCGCGAAAGCGTGCGCTCGCGGTCGATCTGAGCCTCCTCGGGCTCGTGGGCGTGCTGCTGATCGCGGCCCTCGCCGCCACCGGCGTGATCCTGTATCGCGAGTTCTACAGCCCCACCGCCTACGCCATGCGCTACCTCTCGCTGCTGCAGGAGCACCGTGCCGCCGATGCCCTCGAAATGCCCGGTGTGCGGATCGACTCGGTGGAGCTCGACGCGGCCGCCCTCCCCGCGGGCGCCTCGGATGCCCTCCTTCGCCAGGCGGCGATGGGCCGGCTCACCGACATCGAGCCGCTGAGCGAGCGCACCGAGCAGGGTGTGACGCACGTCACGATCGCGTACACGGCGCAGGGCACGCCCGGCACGACCACGTTCAGCATCGCCCAGGACGGCTGGATCGGCGTTGTACCGGCCTGGCGCTTCACGCAGAGCCCGCTCGGCGTCGTGAGCCTCACCGTGCGCGGCTCGATGCGCTTTGCGGTCAACGGCTTCGAGATCGACAAGCGCCAGGTCGCGCCCGAGGGCATGGATGCCGATCCCTTGGCTCCCGTCTCGATGCTCGTGTTCTCACCGGGGATCTACTCGGTCACGGTCGACACCGCCATCGCGCACAGCGACGGCGTGCTCGTCCTCGCCGACGCGCCCCTGCACAACACCCCGATCGACATCCAGGCCGAACCGACCCAGGAGTTCATCGACGTCGTCCAGCAGGAGGTGGACGGGTTCCTCGACGCGTGCGCCACCCAGCAGGTGCTGCAACCCACCGGGTGTCCGTTCGGCCGGATCGTCGCGAACCGGATCGTCGCCCCGCCGGAATGGTCGATCTCGGACTACCCGCGCGTGCAGCTCGAGCCCGATGGCGCGAACTGGCGGATCGCCCCCGCACCCGGCAGCGCGCACATCGATGTCAACGTCAGGTCCCTCTTCGACGGCTCGGTGCGCGAGCTCGATGAGGACGTGGAGTTCATGCTCGACGGCACGATCTCGGTGCTGCCCGACGGCAGCGTCTCCATCCGGGTCGGCGGCGGCGAGCACCGGCTCGACTAGCCGCGCCCCACGGGCGCGGTGGCCTG